>JAIEMN010000031.1 GCA_019752115.1 Gemmatimonadaceae bacterium | reverse complement strand
CCGGTGAGCTACGCCCCCCCGCCGCCCACGCCTCGGCCGGCGACGCAGCAGGTCGCCGCGGCCGCCGCGGCGGCGCAGACCGCGCCACCGCCACGTCGGATACCCAGCACGCCAGCCGAGCCCGCGCCGGCACCCGAACTCGGGCAGGTGCAGCAGCGCTGGAGTGCCGTAGCCGATGCGCTGCGCGCCAAGGGGCGCGGCATGGTGGCCGAAGCCGTGCAGCGGCTCAAGCCCCTCGCCGTGAACGGCACCGGCGCGCTCAGCATCGGGTATGAGCTGAGCGACGACACGTGGGCCACGATGGCCGAGAACGCCCGCGCCGACGTACTCGCCGCGCTGCGGCAGGTGCTCCCCGGCCTCACCACGTTCAATCTCACGTCACACGGCGTGGCCCCCGCCGCGCCGGCCGCGCCGCGGCCCACCAAGCGCCTCACCGCGCACGACGTGCAGCAGCAACGCACGGAACAGATGGCGAGCAAGGATCCATTACTGGAAGCCGCCGTGAAGGCGCTGGAGCTGGAGTTGTTGGACTAGGGCGAGTGGAAACTCACAACCCCAAACCTCAAACTCCAAACCCCAAACTGATCAGTTCACAACGAGGGCTGGACGACACGATGGACTTATTCAAGATGATGGGCCAAGTGAAGGACATGCAGGCCCGCATGCAGTCGATGCAGGAAGAGATGGGCAACCGCACGTTCTCCGCACTTGCCGGCGGCGGCATGGTCGTCGCCGAAGTGGATGGGAAGATGCAGCTCAAGCGCATCAAGCTCGAACCGTCGGTCGTGAATGCGAACGACATCGAGATGCTCGAAGATCTGATCGTGGTCGCGGTGGCCGAAGCGCAGAAGAAGGCGGCCGAAGCGATGCAGATGGAGCTGCAGAAGGTCACCGGCGGCATCGATCTGCCGTTCAAGCTGCCGTTCTGAGTTTTCGGCGCACGTGTCGGCCATCGACGATCTCACCAGCGAGCTGGCGCGTCTCCCCGGGATCGGGCGGAAGACGGCGCTGCGGCTGACCTATCATCTCCTCCGGCAACCGGCCGGGCAGAGCCGGCGGCTGGCGGAGGCGCTGGTGCAGCTTACCGAGCGCGTGCGCCCCTGCGACCGCTGCCACAACCTCACCGAAGCCCCGCTGTGCGCGCTGTGCGCTGACCCCCGGCGTGATGCCGCCATCATCTGCGTGGTGGAGGAGGCCAGCGATATCGCCTCCATCGAGCGGGCCGGCGAATATCGCGGGCTCTACCACGTCCTTGGGGGGCGCCTGTCGCCGCTGGATGGCGTGGGGCCCGACGATCTCACCATCGGGGGGCTCCTGTCCCGGATCGGCCCCGAGGGGGTGCAGGAGGTCATCCTGGCCACCAATCCCTCGCTCGAGGGGGAGGCGACGGCGCTGTATGTACAGCGACAGCTCGTCTCGCATGGGGTACGGGTCACCCGCATCGCGCGCGGCCTGCCGGTCGGTGGGGACCTCGAGTATGCCGACGGGGTTACGATCGCCCAGGCGCTCGCCGCACGGCGGGATATGCCGTAACCGACCGGCCGGGCCGACCCACCCGGGGTCCGCCGGCCGGGCCGGCAGACCGTGAAGGGAGGGGGCAGGGCATGCGGCGCGTGATTCGGCAGTCCGGGGGGCTTTCAGACCGCAGCTGGCTGGGATTGGGGCTGCTCGTGGGGGTCGCCGCCGGCATGGTGGCGTGGAGCGCCCAGCAGCGCCGTCACCGTCGTGCCCTCTTTCATTCCGAACCCCTCCGGCGGCTGGCCGCGCTCGGTTACCTTCGGGCGCATCCAAGCGTTGATAGTGCGCGGCTCCTGCGGGACTATCTGGCCTGGGAACCTCACCCGTTGCTACGCCGGCGGGCTCGAGGGGTTCTGCGCCGGACGGAACGGTTGTTACGTTCGTAGCGTCGCCCGTTGTCCCTCCGCCATGCCGGCCGCGTGACGAGTGTCGCGTATCGCCGGCGGGGGAGCCCGAGCCCTTCGCCCATCCGTTCATGCCCATTGGCGCTGCCACCTGGTCGTTCACCGAGGATGACTTCGGGGCCATTACGATCACCCTGCAGCGGTTTCTGTACGACGCCAAGGCGCGCTGTGCGCTGCTCGTCGATCGCAGTGGGCAGCTCGTGGCCACCGTCGGCGAGCCGCCGCACTTCGATGCGACGGCGTTCGCCACGCTCACGGCGGCCGACTTCAGCGCGAATGATCAGCTCGCGCGCCTGATCGGCGAGAGCGACTTCAACGTGCTGTTTCACCAGGGTGAACGCGAATCGATGTACCTGGCCGACATCGCGCGCCGGGTCATCCTCGTGGTGCTGTTCGACAACCGCACCACGCTCGGGCTCGTGCGACTGCGCATGAAGTCCGCCGTGGACGAGCTCTCGAAGATTTTCGAGGCCGTCTTCGCGCGGGGCGAAAGCGCGTCGTCGACGCCGCCCGGATTCCTCGCCGGTGCCGAGGACGAGATCGACCGGCTCTTTCAGTAAGGACGCGCGCGCATGTCGATGATCAATTACGCGTCCCGCGAAATCAACTGCAAAATCGTGTTCTACGGCCCCGGGCTCGGCGGCAAGACCACGAACTTGGAGTACGTGTACGGCAAGGTCTCGCCGTCCACGCGCGGGAAGCTCATTTCCCTGGCCACCGAAACCGAGCGCACGCTCTTTTTCGATTTCCTCCCGGTGGACCTGGGCACGATCCGCGGCTTCCGCACGCGGTTCCACCTCTACACGGTGCCCGGTCAGGTGTACTACAACGCCAGCCGGAAGCTCATCCTGAAGGGCGTGGACGGGGTGGTGTTCGTCGCCGACTCGCAGGTCGAGCGAGCCGAGGCCAACCTCGAGTCGATGCAGAACCTGTATGACAACATGGCGGCGTACGGCTACGACCTGACGCGCATGCCCTTCGTCATCCAGTACAACAAGCGCGACCTGCCGAATTCCGCCTCGCTGGCCGAATTGCAGTCGATGCTCAATCCGGGATGGGAAGTCACCGACCCCACGCGGATGCGACCGCTGGCGGATCCCTTCCGTCCGGGTGAGTTTTTAGTGAGCCAGCTCCCCACCGGCGAGTGGGTGGAACGGGTGCCGTACTTCGAGGCGGTGGCCGTGACCGGTGATGGCGTCTTCGATACGTTGAAGGCGGTGTCCAAGCTGGTGCTCAAGACGCTCGCCTAGCCCCGGCTTCGCCGCTCGCCCCAAGGACCCTGCGTGAACCTGCCGAACGCAATCACTGTTGGCCGCATTGCCCTGACGCCGCTGATTGCGTGGCTGCCGTTCACGACCACGTGGAGCGCACGCCTCATCGCGTTCATGCTCTTCGTGATCGCCGCCGTCACCGACTACTGGGACGGCCACCTGGCGCGTGAGCGCAATCTGGTGACCGACCTCGGCCGGTTGCTCGATCCCCTCGCCGACAAGCTGCTCCTGCTGGCGACGCTGGTGCCGATGTACATCCTGCAGAAGCACTACGCGCTGCTCGTCCCGGATGGCGCGACGCCGTCGCCGTCGCCGTTCCTCTTCGCGACGCCGTTCGGCAAGGTCTCGCTCCCGCTCTGGATCGTGATCGTCGTGCTCGGCCGCGAGGCCTTCATGACGATCTTCCGTCAGGTCGCCGCCCGCCGCGGCCTCGTCATCGCCGCCATCGGCCCGGCCAAGTGGAAGACGGCCTTCCAGAGCGTCTGGCTCGGCGCAGCGTATTTCTGGTTCTTCGCGATCACCTTCGCCACCCACCGCGGCTGGCTCGACGACTCCGCCTGGCGCGCCTTCGCCCTCTTCAACGGCTTCGTCGGCGTCGCGTCGATGATCGGTGCCGTGGCGCTCACGGTGTATTCGCTGTGGCTCTACCTGCGCCGCTACGGCCGCCAGGTGGTGCGGCTGGCCTGACTGAGGTCGGCTCGCCGGTAGGTTGGGCAGTGCCTGCCCTGCGGAGGGGCGGAGCGTGAGAGCAGCGGAGGCCTTTCAACGGGGGATGAAGCGGGTAGTGGTGACCCGCGTAATCCCGTCGATCATCCTCGGCATGCCGAAGTTGACGACAAGCCCGATCGGCAGTTGCATGACTCTCAGATACGTCAGGAGCTGGCGCGCGTGCACCGGCGACGACCGGTCGGTAGCCTTGATCTCTACGACAACCACGTCGTCGACAAGTAGGTCCAGACGGAAGGCATGCGCGATCTCACGCCCTCGGTAGCGAAGCGGAACTTCGACCTGTCGGGCGACCCGGTGCCCGCGAGCAATCAGCTCGTCCGAGAGCAGCACTTCGTATACTGATTCAAAGAGCCCCGGCCCCAAGTCACGGTGAATCGCGATGCTCGCGTCCACGACGTCGCCGGTGATAGCCTCGTGAAGAGGGATAAGTGCCATCGCTGACCAATACGAGCTTTCGTCACCGAGGCGTCATCGCGCCGCAGGCCCTCCGCTGCCCCACCCCTCCGCTCCTCCGCAGGGCAGGCCCAGTGTGATGCGGCCATGCGCTAGATTCAGAGCATGAACCTCGAAATCGTCACCATCGGCGACGAGCTCCTGCTCGGCTTCACCATCGATACCAACGCCGCGCATCTCGCGCGGGAATTCGCGGCGCTTGGCGTGCGCATCGTGCGACGCACCACCTGCGGCGATGAGGCGACGTCCATTCGCGACGCGGTGCAGCAGGCACTGGAGCGGACCGGTGCCGTCATTACCACTGGCGGTCTTGGCCCCACCGCCGATGACATGACGAAGCCGGCGATCGCCAGCATCTTCGGCAAGGGCATGGTGATGGACGAGCAGATCCTCACCAATCTCCAGGAGCGCTGGCGCAAGCGCTTCAATACCGAGATCCCCGAGAGCAACAAGCAGCAGGCGATGGTCCCCGAGGGCGCGATCATTCTGCCTAATCGGCACGGCTCCGCGCCCGGCATCTATCTCGAAGATGCGCAGCAGCGGTGGGTGGCGATGCTGCCGGGGGTGCCGCGTGAAATGCGCGGGATGCTCGGTGATACGCTGATTCCGTTTCTGCGTGATCGCATGGCCACCGATGGGCCGGTCATTCGTTCGCTCACGTTGCGCACCGCGAACATCGCGGAATCCGCCGTGGCCGATCGGCTCGGCGAACTCGCGCGCGGCATCAACGGACTGTCGCTCGCGTATCTGCCGGGCAATGACGGTGTCGATCTGCGACTCACCAGTTGGAGCCTGCCCGCGCGTGAGGCCGAGAAGGCACTGCGTGACGCGGCCAATCAGCTGCGTGAGAAGGTCGGCACGTTCGTCTACGGCGAGAACGCCGACGATCTCGCGGCGCTGATGCTCCTCGAGTGTCGCGCGCGCAGCGCCACCATCGCGGTGGCCGAGAGCTGCACGGGCGGGATGCTTGGCGAGCGACTCACCGCGATCCCCGGATCGAGTGCCGTGATGCTCGGCGGGATCATCGCCTACGCCAACGAGGTCAAGACACGCGAGCTGGGGGTCCCGGCCGAGGTGATTGCTGCCGAAGGCGCGGTCAGCGAGCCCGTCGCGCGGGCCATGGCCACCGGCGTGCGCCTCCGCTTTGGCAGCACCGTGGGCATCGGCATCACCGGAATCGCCGGCCCCGACGGCGGCACCCCCGAGAAGCCCGTCGGCACCGTGTGGGTGGCCGTGGACGTGGCTGGCGAGGTCCATGCGGTACGGGCCGTGCTCCCCGGCGATCGGAACGAGATCCGCTACCGGGCGGCCCAGCTGGGGCTCGACCGCCTCCGACGCGCCTTCGAACGCGATCCCGACGCCACCGGCTGGACCTCCCGGGGCTGAGCTCCGCCCCCGCCATGCCTTGAGCCGGCCCCGGTTAGTCCCGAACTTTCCGGCTCGACCTCACGTACGCTCTGCCATATGACTGATCCCACGACCAGCGAACCGCTCGACCCGACCAGCGCGGTCGATGCCCCCGAGACCCAGGCCCAGCCGCAGGCTGACGGCGCCGCCCCCGACAGCGGGCTGGCCGCCGAGCTCGAGGCGTCCAAGGACAAGTACCTCCGCCTGGCGGCCGAATTCGAGAACTTCCGCCGCCGCGCCACCAAGGAGCGACAGGAAGCCGGCTGGCGGGCGCAGGGGGACCTCGTGCGCGGCCTCCTCGATGCGCTCGATGACATCACCCGCTTCGCCCACGTCGATCCCACCACGGTCGATGCCAAGACCGTCGTGGATGGGGTGGCGATGGTGGAGAAGAAGCTCTTCAAGTCGCTCGCGGGGCACGGCTTCGAAGTCGTCGACCCGACCGGGCATCCCTTCAATCCGAACCTGCACGAAGCGGTCACCACGGCGCCGGCGGAAAGCGCCGAACAGGATGGTGTCGTGGCCGTCTGCTTCCAGGCGGGGTATGTGATCAATGGCCACGTGCTGCGTCCTGCGCGCGTGGTCGTGAAGCAGTTCACAGGCAACTGAGCGAGCAGGGCCACCCCTCATCATGGCCAACGGCACCGATTTCTACGCGGTCCTCGGGGTCTCGTCGTCGGCGACGGCCGACGAGATCAAGAAGCAGTATCGCCGTCTGGCGAAGCAGTACCATCCCGACGCGAACCAGAACGATCCCAAGGCCGCCGAACGCTTCAAGGAGATCTCCGAGGCGTACAACGTCCTCGGCGACGCCGAGAAGCGAAAGCAGTACGACGACATGCGTCGCCTCGGCGCCTTCGGTGGCGTCGGCGGCTTTGGTGGCGCGCGCGCGTCGCGCCCCGGCGCCAGCACGCGCCCGGGACCGGGGCAGGCGGGCGCCGGCACCTTCACCGATTTCGACATCGGTGGCATCGGCGGGCTGGGCGATCTCTTCTCCTCGATGTTCGGCGGCGCGGCCGGCGGTGCCGGCGCGCGGGCGCGACAGAAGGGGCCGGAGAAGGGACAGTCGGTTGAACAGACCGTCGAAGTCCCGTTCCGCATCGCCGCGACGGGCGGCAAGGTGCCGGTCGAGATCGATGTGAACGAAGAGTGCGGGATGTGCCGGGGCACCGGCGCGGCCCCGGGCGCCCAGGTCAAGCCGTGCGGCGAGTGTGCGGGCCGCGGGGTGATCTCGTTCGGGCAGGGGAGCTTTGCCGTCAATCGCCCGTGCCCGGTGTGCATGGGGCGCGGGAGCGTCCCCTCGGAACGGTGCCCCACCTGCCGTGGGACCGGTGAGGCCCGCGCCCGCCGGACGGTCCTGATCACGGTGCCCGCCGGCGCCGAAACGGGAACCAAGGTTCGGCTGCGGGGTCAGGGAGGCAAGGGCGCTGCCGGTGGACAGCCCGGCGATCTGATCATCACCTTTGCCGTACAGCCCGACCGCTTCTACAAGCGCGACGGCCTCGATCTCATCGCCACGGTGCCGATCAACATCGCGCAGGCCACGCTGGGATCCCGCATCAGCGTGAAGACGCTCGATGGCAAGAAGGTCGCGTTGCGCATTCCGCCGGGCACGAGTGCCGGCAAGCGGTTCAAGGTCGCAGGGCAGGGCATCGAGAAAGACGGCAGCAAGGGCGATCTCCTCGTGGAGATCACCATCACCGTTCCGGAGACGCTCAGCGAAGCGCAGGAGAAGGCGATGCGGGATTTCGCGGAAGCGAGCGGGTTGAAGTACTGATGGCGCACGCGCGTACGTTCGCGGCCGCGTTCGGTATGGCCTTGAGTGTCTCGAGCCAGGCGCTCGGGGCGCAGGTCCTGCCGCGTCGGGCGGCGAGCGACAGCGCGCGCACTCCCACCGTGACGTGGGAGTTCGATCAGTGCATGGGCGGGCTCACGTATGGGGCGCCGCTCAAGTGGGCGCTCGCCTACGGCATGGGGTACGTGCGCGAGTCCGCCACGAGTGACTGGTGCATTCTGGGCGCGGCCAAGGTCGGGCTGGGCGGTGCCGGCTTCAACGTGGGCGTGGCGAATTCACTGGGCCACTTCGGCAGCGGGGCCTCGCTCACCGCGGGCGTCCTGCGCACCTTCGACGATCCGCTCAAGGCGAGCGCGAAGCGCACGTACGTGGGTGGCTCGCTCCATGTGTGGCCCATCCTTGGCCTCGGTGGGGAACTGGGGTTGTACACACGGGTCGGTGCCGATCCGGTGGGGCTCAAGAGCAGCCGCCGCATCATCACCTGGTCCACCGGCTTCGGGTTCTAGTCCGTGGCGGTCCACCGGCAGCAGTGGGATGGCGGCTGGTGGGAGGTGGAGCAGGCACTCCCCGACGCGCGTCTGCGCGAGCATGTCGTGGGCGCGTATGTCGCGTGGCGCGAGCAGAGCGTCGCCCCCACCGTGCGCCGAGAATGCGCGGCCGCGATCGTGCCGCTCATCGTGAACTTCGACGCCGCGTACACCATCGCCTCCCCCGCGCACCCGACGGCGCAGCGCGCGTCGTTCACGGCGGGCGTCTACGACACGTGGGTGGACGTCACCGGCGCCACGAGCGCCGACGCGGTCCAGGTGAATCTCACGCCGCTCGCGGCGCAACGCGTGCTGGGCATCCCGATGGCGCGGCTCGCCAACCAATCGTGCGGGATCGACGACGCGCTCGGCGCGAGCGGACGGGCGTTCACCGAGCATCTGGGCAACGCCGCCACCTTCGCCGAACGCGTGCGCCTGATCGACGCCTTTCTCCTCGCGCGTCTCGCACGCACGCCGGTCACCGCGCGCGCGGTGCAGCAGGCGTATCGCACGCTGGTCGAGACGCGTGGCCAGGTCCGTATCGAGCAGCTGCAGCACGACACCGGCTGGAGCGCCGCGCGGCTCGGGGCCGCCATGCGCGAGGCCACCGGATTCACCCCCAAGCGATTGGCGGGCATTCTGCGCTTCGAGCACGCCGTGCAATTGGCACGACGTCCGGGCGCGCCGTCGTGGAGCCACATCGCAGCGGCGTGTGGGTATGCCGATCATGCGCATCTCACCCGCGCGTTCCACCGCTATGCCGGTGAGGCGCCGTCAACGTGGGCGCGGCGGGTGTCGATCGCGTTGCCGAACGCCGAGCGATAGCGCGTGAGCGGATCAGCCGGGCCTGACCTGCGGAGGGGCGGCGAAGCGGAGGGGCGGGGACGTGGCATCGATACCTGACGCCTCCGTTGCACCGGAACTCCGTAGCTCCGCAGGGCAGGCCCATCGATGTATCCGACGAAAAAACGTTCAAGTCGGGTGACCATCTAGCGACTACCCTCCGAGGAACACCACCGTCACGAGAGGAGCCCGCATGCTGCACGCCTACAAGTGTTATCCCTGTCTGTCGTACCGCGACGCCGACGCCGCCATTGCGTTTCTCGGGCGGGCGTTCGGCTTCACCGAGCACGTGGTCTATCGGGACGAGCACGGCATCCCGCAGCATGTCGAGCTCGCGCTCGGCAGCGAGATCCTGATGCTCGGGAACAGCAAGCCCGAACTCGGCTGGGTGAGCCCGCTGGACCTGCCGGCGCGCAATGCGACGCTCTGCTACGGCGTCACTGGGGACATCGACGCCGCGTTCGAGCGGGCGGTGGCGGCCGGGGCGACGGTGGTCCGCGCGCCCTACGACACCAGCTACGGCGCCCGTGAGTGGAGTGTGCGCGATCCCGAGGGGCACGAGTGGCATTTCGGGAGCTACCGGCCGACCGTCGAGGGCGAGGCCGCCAAGTAGCGACCGGCCGTGCGGCGGCGTAGCTTCGCCGCCATGTCGCAACCCGCCCCGGGCGCCGTGCGCGCCGCCGTCAGATCCCAGGGAGTCCAGGTGTCGATGGGGCTGGTCGCCGGCCTCGCCATCGGTATGGCGCTGTCGCGCGATACCGATCCTTCGGCGGCGGTGAAGTCGGTGGTCGCCGTGCTCGACACCATCGGCACAGCGTGGATCAACGCCGTGCGGATGACGGTCATTCCACTGGTGGTGCCGCTGCTCATCGTGGGCGTCGCCGGTGGTGACGACGCGCGGACCACCGGGCGCGTCGGCGCGCGCGCCTTTGCCTGGATGCTTGGCATGTTGGTCGCGTGCGCCATCTTTTCGGCGCTCGCGGCCAAACTGTGGTGGGGCGGTTTCACCGTGGACCCGGCGGCGTCCGAGCGGCTCAGGGCGAGTGCGCACATCGATGTCCCCGCCGGCGACGCGCTCTCGGCGCGCACGTGGTTCCTGTCGCTCATTCCGCTCAATCCCGTGAAGGCCGCCGCCGACGGGACGCTGCTGCCGGTGGTGCTCTTCACGCTGCTGTATGCGTTCGCCCTGTCGCGCGTCAACGCCGAGCCCAAGAAGGCGCAGCTGGCGTTCTTTCGTGGCATGGCCGACACCATGCTCATCGTGGTGCGCTGGCTGCTCGCACTCGCCGGCATCGGCATCTTCTGCCTCGCGCTGGTGCTCGGCGAAAAGCTCGGCACCGCGGCGCTCGGCGCGATCGGCTTCTACTTCCTGACGCTGATCACGCTGCTCGTGGTACCGGTGATCGCGTGCTACGGTGTGATCGCGGTGACGCGGCGGGTGCCACTCGCACGCTTCGCTCGCGCGGCGCTGCCGGCACAAATGGTGGGGGTGGGTTCGCGCAGCTCGCTCGCCGCCCTGCCGGCCATGGTGAAGGGAGCGACTGATGTACTCAAGCTGCCCGCCACGGCCACCGGCTTTGTCCTGCCGCTGTGCGCGTCGGTGTTCAAGCTGAACAGCGGGATCTACTGGGCGGTGGGCGCGTACTTCACGTCCAAGTTGTACGGGCTGCCGCTCAGTGAAGGGCAGTTGGCCATCGTGGCGCTCGCGGGCGTGGTGCTGAGCTTCAGCACGCCCGGTATTCCGAGTGGCGGCCAGCTGTTGCAGGTGCCGGTGTACACGGCCATCGGGCTGCCGGTGGAAGCGGTCGGCATCATGATCGCACTCGATACGCTCCCCGACATGTTCAAGACACTCTTGAACGTCACGAGCGATATGGTGGTGGCGGTGATGACCTCGCCACCGGCCGAACAGCCAGGCGCCGCTTAAGCCGCCAGAATCGGCAGGCGCCGACCCGGCTTCTCGCGCATCCCGCGCTCGATCACCCCGCCGCCGAGGACCACCGGACCGTCGTAGAGCACGAGGCTCTGCCCGGGCGAGATGGCCTGGATCGGCTCCTCGAGCGCGAGCTCCACATGGGCGTCGTCGATGGCCACGATGGTGGCCGGTGACGGCTTCGCACGATTGCGCACCTGCACGCGCACGGCGTCGCCAACCTTGGGGCGCTCGTAGAGCCAGTTCAGTTCGCGCGCCTCAAGCCCACGTCCCAGCAGCGCGTCACGCGGGCCGATGACCACGGCGCGCTCCTCGGGGTGAATGGCCACGACGAACATCGGCGCAGCAAAGCCGCCGGGCAGCCCCTTCCGCTGACCGATCGTGAAGCGGGCAAAGCCCTCGTGCTCGCCGATCACGTCGCCGTTCTCGAGACGAATCGGCCCGCGCTGCAGCGCCGGCGCGTCGGCACCGAGCTGTTCGGCAATCACGCGCACATGATCGCCATCGGGCACGAAGCAGATGTCCTGGCTTTCGATCTTCTCGGCGGTCCGCAGCCCGAACCGGCGCGCGATCTCGCGCGTCTCGGCCTTGGTCTGCGTGCCGATGGGGAGCACGAGCCGGTCGAGGACGTGGCGGTCGATGCCCCAGAGGAAGTAGCTCTGGTCCTTGCTGTCATCTTCGCCGCGCAACAGGACCGCCTGACCATCCGCGCGCGCGATGCGCGCGTAGTGACCGGTGGCCATGTACGGCGCGTCGATCGCATCGGCCTTGGCGAGCAGGTCGCGAAACTTCGTGAACGTGTTGCAGCGCACGCAGGGAATGGGCGTGCGGCCGCGGGCGTACTCGTTCACGAAGTCGGCGAGCACGTCGTGGCCAAAGTGGTCCACCAGATTGGTCACGTAGTGCGGAATGCCGAGCTTCTCGCAGACGCGACGCGCGTCGCTGGTGGCATCGAGCGAGCAGCAGGGGCGGTCGGGCACCTCGGCGCCATCGCCGTGCAGCTTCATGGTGACGCCGACCACCTCGCAGCCGTGCTCCACCAGCAGGGCAGCGGCGACGGAGGAGTCCACACCGCCGCTCATGGCCACGAGCACGCGCGCCCCCTTGGGGGGCATCAGGGTCGCGGCCATGCGGTGCTAGAACTCCACCGTCTCGAAGACCGGCGCCGCCTTGGGGGCCCGCGCCTTCTCGGCGAGCATCGCGAGTGTGTCCACGATACGTGGCAGTTCGGCCTCGGTGCTGAGCGCGCCGAACGACAGGCGCAGCGCCGCATTGGCGAGTTCGTCGGAGACGCCCATGGCCGACAGCACATGCGACGCCGACACACTGCCGCTCTGACACGCCGAGCCCGCGCTGCAGGCAATGCCGCGCAGGTCGAGCGCCATGAGCATCGATTCGCTGTTGGTGCCCGGAATCGACACGTTCGACACATGCGGGGCGCGCGCGACACCGCTCGCGTGGAAGACCGCATCGGGCACCCGCGCGCGCAGCATCGCCTCGAACGAGTCGCGCAGCTGCGACAGGCGCGCGTGCTCAGCGGCGTGCTCGGCGAGCGTCAGCTCACACGCGGTGGCGAGCCCCACCGCAAACGCCACGTTCTCGGTGCCCGGGCGACGACCGCGATCCTGCGAGCCACCATGGAACATCGGCTCGAGCGGCGTGTTGCGGCGGATGTAGAGCGCGCCAATGCCCTTCGGCGCCCCGAGCTTGTGGCCGGAAATGGTCGCGAGGTCGAAGGGCACGGCGCGCGCGTCCACGTTCACCTTGCCGAACGCCTGCACCGCATCGGTGTGGAACACGGCGCCAGCGGCCTTGGCCTGCGCGGCGAGCGCGGGGACGTCCTGCACCACGCCGACTTCGTTGTTCACCCACATGATGCTGGCGATCGCCACCCGGTGGTCGAGCAGTGCGGCATAGTGCGCCGCGTCCACCAGCCCGTTGGCATCGACGCGCACGAGTCGCTCTTCGCCGCCTTCATGCGCCGCCTGATGCACCGCGGCGAGCACCGCCTTGTGCTCGATGGGCGTCGTGATGGCTGCCGTGCGGCCAGTCGCGCGCAGCGTGCGACAGACGCCAAGAACGGCAAAGTTGTCGCCCTCGGTGCCTCCCGAGGTAAAGCAGATCTCGTCGGCGTTCGCGCCCAGGCAGGCCGCCACGCGTTCGCGGGCTTCGTCGAGCGCCACCCGGGCATCCCGCCCCCAGCGGTGCACACTGCTAGGGTTGCCGAACCGGGCGCCAAAGAAGGGCGTCATGGCCGCCAGCACCTCGTCCCGGATGGGCGTGGTGGCGGCGTGATCGAGGTAGATGGGCTGGGGCGCGGCCGTGGTGGTCATCCCTTAAAATTAGCGAAGACCCCCGCTCATGTTCACCACCTGCATCCATTGCACGGCGCCCCTCGGCGCCAATGAAGCCTTCGAAACGTTCCCGGTGGGGTCCCGCCTGGCGTTTGACGGCCGCCTGGGGCGCCTGTGGGTGATTTGCCGGGCCTGTGACCGCTGGAACCTCTCCCCGCTCGACGAGCGCTGGGAGGCCATCGAAGCCATGGAACGGCGGTTCCGGGATACCCGCCTGCGGGTCAGCACCGATAACGTGGGCCTGGCGCGCCTCAAGGAGGGGGTGGACCTCATCCGGATCGGCGAGCCGCAACGCCCCGAGATGGCGGCGTGGCGGTACGGCGACCAGTTCGGGCGGCGCCGGAAACGGCAGATGCTGGTGACCGGAGCCGTGGTGGGCAGCGCCGCCGCCATTCTGGGCGGCATGGTGGCGATCGGGGTGCAGATCGGGTCGTTCGCGGGCGTGTACTCGAACGGGATGATCTGGGACTCGCTCATCAACGGGCGCCCCGGCAAGTCCATCGGGCACGTTCGGCTCCCTGACGGCAAGCTCGTCGACGTGCAGCGCCGCCACGCGCGCATGAGCACCCTGGTGCGTTCGGCGCCGGAGGGGCCGCTGCAGCTGCGCCTCGAACATGTCGATGGTTCGACGTTGGTGACCGGCGAGGAGGCGATGCGTATCGCCGCGCGCATCATGCCCACGGTGAATCGCTTTGGTGGCTCGCGCGAGAAGGTGCAGGACGCCGTGGGGCTGTTGGAGGAAGCGGGTGACCCGTATCAGGTGCTCTGGAAGGTGCAGCAGCGCCACGGCTGGGTGTCGGGCGACGAGATCTGGGGACACGGCAGCGGTTGGGGCAACAACAAGCGCTCGGTGGTGAAGAAGCTCCGCGGCTCGCTGCATACGCTCGACGTGCGCGAACGCCTCGCCATCGAGATGGCACTGCACGAAGAACAGGAGCGGCGCGCGATGGAGGGCGAGCTCGCCTCGCTCGAAGCGGCGTGGCGTGAAGCCGAGGAGATCGCCAAGATCGCCGACAACCTGTTCACGCCGGCGCAGATCGAATCACGATTGAGCGAACTGCGCATCGGTGCCGGCGATCGCGAGGCGCGCGGGTGAGCGATGTCGTCATGTATCGCTCGTGCATTCACTGCCGAGCCAAGCTCCCTGGGAACGAGGCGTTGGAAGCGCTGCCCATCGGTCGGCGCGTCGCGTTCGACGCCAAGCGCGGTCGCCTGTGGGTCGTGTGCCGGGACTGTGAGCGTTGGAATCTCACGCCGTTCGATGCCCGATGGGAGGCGATCGAACAGGCCGAGCGACTCTTTCGCGACACGCGCGTGCGGGCCAGTACAGATCAGATCGGCCTCGCGCGTTTGCGTGACGGCACTGAGTTGGTGCGCATTGGGGAACCGCTCCGTCCGGAGTTTGCCGCGTGGCGCTATGGCGATCAGTTCGGACGGCGACGCACCAAGACGATCCTGACCGGCGCTGGGATCGCGGTGGGAGCAGGGGCCGCGATCGCCGGTGGTGCCGCGCTGGGAGCGGGGGTGAGCCTGGTGATGCCGATCATCCACATGGTCAACATGATCACGATCCTGAACAATGTCGGGCGCCCGGGCCACGAGCGGCCGCTCCCCGATGGCGGGCGGTTCATTCCCTTCGGTCAGCCGCGGCTCATCGAGTCGGGGAGCGGCCGCTGGGGGATCGAGATCGGCTACGCCATGAAGCGCGCCGCGGGTGACGCGCGGGGGCCCGTGCGCTGGTCGGTCTTCGGCGAAGGGAAGAACCAGCAAGGCGTGCTGCAGCTGTACGAGCGGGACGCGCTGCCCGTGCTTCGGGAGTATCTGCCGCGCATCAACCGCGCCGGCGCCTCACCGGCGCGCGTCAGCGAAGCGGTGCAGATGCTGGAGCAGGTGCGCACGGTCGAAGACTTTCCCCGCTGGGCCACGAGCATGCGTCGCACCTGGTCCGCGCAAGCGACGTGGGGCGACATGGGCGACATCAACTTCATTCCGGCACCGGCGCGACTGGCGCTGGAAATGGCGCTGCATGAAGATGCCGAACGTCGGGCGCTTGAGGGGGAACTGGCCGAATTGGAGCGCGCGTGGGCCGAAGCCGAGGGCATCGCCGCCATCGCCGATACCCTGGCGATTCCGCCGGCGATCGACGCGAAGGTCGCCGCGCTACGCGAGCGGGCGGAGTAACGCTCGCACCGGCGCCGCGTCGGCGCCGTGCACCGCGAGCGGCGGCGCGATGAGTTCGTAGCGCCCGACCGGTACGCCGCGCAGATCGAGATTCTCGAGGACGAACGCACCGGCCCCCAGCAGCGCATGATGCACCTCGAGCGTCTTGCTGTGCCGTCGGTCTACGCTGGGCGCATCCACGCCCCACAGGCACACGCCGTGCGCCACGAGCCAACTGGCCGCGTCGGGCGTGAGACACGGCCAATCGTCGGGGAAGGCGCCGTGGGCGATGGTGTGCCCGGTGCGCAGGAGCACGCGAGGCACCGGCGTCTCACCGACGAGCGACGCGATCGTGCTCACGTCGAGATCCGCGTGGATGTTGTGCGACACCGGGACCTCAATCACGACGCACGGCCCCACAAAGGCGCGCACATCCAAGGCCTCCGACGCCCCCCAGGCGCTCTCCACGTGCAGCGGCGCATCGGCGTGCGTCCCCACGTGCAGACTGGTGGTCACGGCCGCGAGATTGACACTCTCGCCGCCCTCACGCCGCAGCGTCCACCCACACGAGAACGGCTGATCCCCCGGCCACTCCGGGGTTGCCGCGCTCAGCGGAATCGAGATGTCACGCAGAGGGCTTGCCATAGAACTTCGTGCGGACGGCCCAGAGCTCGGGGAAGAACTTCTGCGAGACCGTGCGCGACAGGTACTTCGCGCCAAGCGTGCCCCCGGTGCCCCCGGTGCCGATGCCGATGATGCGCTCGACCAGCTGCACGTGGCCAAAACGCCACCGCGCGAAGCGCTGCTCGAACTCCAGCAGCCCCTCGACCAACAGGAAGAGCGGGGTGGGGCTGGGCCCGAGATAGAGATCCTCGAGCTGCACCCCTTCGTGTGCGATGAGCGCCAGTACGAGCGACTGCAGCGTGGGGCGCGCCAATGCGGCCACGACTTCGGGCGGCGGATCGCCATGATCGCTGATCGCCTGCATGAAGTGCGGATCGCGCAGCCCCGCCGTGGCCTCGATGGCCCGGAACTGATTGCTCTGCGAGCCGCTGCTCGAGCCGAGATAGCCACGAAACTGCGCGAACCGCTGCGGTGGCAGCGTATCGAGCGACGAGAGCTGCTGCGCCACGATCTCGGTGAGCACGTTCACCCGCTGCACCGCCAGCAGCGCGCGCATGGTATCGAACCCCTCCAGCGCGGTGATGAGCGTGTCCATCTCATGGCGCAGCACCTTGAACCACAGCTCGCTCGCCTGATGCACCACGATGAACAGCAGCTCGTCCGGATGCTCCGGGCTCGACTGCGGCGTCTGCAGCGCCAGCAGTTCGTTGAGACGGAGATAGGAACCGTAGTCGATGTCGGTCATGGCGACGAAGTTACGGGTGGGGGCGCTGGATGGCTATGAACCGCGGATACTACGGAAGCCCGCACGGCGGAAGCTGGACTGCGGGAGCTGGACATCGGGTAACCGCGGTTCTCGTTGTCCAGCTTCCGCAGTCCAGCTTCCGCCGCACAGGCTTCCGCTGTATCCGCAGTCCACCTGCCTAAAACGTCGACACCCCCAACCCCGTCACCTCCTCCACCGCCATCGTTTCCTCCGTATAAAACGGCTCGCCGTACTGCACGCGGATGAGCGATCCATACCGCGCCGCCTGATGGCGGACGATGTCGTAGAGGGGTTCGCCGTTCGGGTAGACTTCGCCGGCCTGGATCGCGCCGTCGAACTGCGATCCGTAGCACTGCACCGCGGCCAGCTTCCGTTCGAACTGCGCGGTGATGTCCACCACGAAGGTGGGCTTCACGGCGTCCTCGCGGTACGTCAGCACGTGCAGCAGCTTGAACGGGCGGAAGGCGGGATGCTCCCCCGGCGCGTACTTGGCGAGCCCGGCGAGGAAGCAGGCGTCGCGCACGAGCTCGGTGGTGCGTCGATGATCGGGGTGCCGACCGTTGAGTGCTGGCGCGATCACCACGCGCGGGCGGAGCGCGCGAATGCGCTGCACGAGTCTGGCGCGCGTGTCGTCATCATTGCGAATCCCCGCGTCGGGGAGCCCGAGGTTCTCGCGCACCACGAGGCCCATCAGTCGCGAGGCATTGGCCGCCTCGGATTCGCGCAGCGCGGCCGAGCCGCGCGTGCCCATCTCGCCCTGCGTCAGATCCAGAATCCCCACCCGCTTGCCGGCGTCAACCGCCTTGATGAGCGTGCCACCGCAGGTGAGCTCGGCGTCGTCGCGGTGGGGAGCGACGGCTAGAAGATCGAGAGTCATGACGGAAGGTGGCGCGCGTATTGGGACGGCGGAAGCCTGTACGGCGGAAGCTGGACGACGGAAGCTAGACGGCGGAAGCTGAACACCGGGACGTAAACGGAAAATGGCGGCGCATAGCGCCGCCATCCGATGAGGTTTCGTAGTCCAGCTTCCGCGGTCCAGCTTCCGCCGTACAGGCTTCCGCCGTCTCCTCAACGGTCCCGTCAGCCCGCCCTCGTCAAATACGCCGCCACCCGCTCCGCCACCTGCATCCCGCTCGCCACGCAGTCGCCCACGGACACGCCGTTGCGGTAGTTCCCCGCCAGATACAACCCGGGGTTCTGCCGTTCGGTCGAATCGGCGGCGTCCTTCACGGCCTGGTAGCCGACCGTGTACTGCGGGATCGCGCGCGGCCAGTACACGTGCTTCGCAAACACCGGCTCGCCGCGCACGCCGAGCAGCTGGCGCAGGTCGAGCAGCACGCGCTCGAGCAGCAGGTCGGTGTCTTCACGCGCGCGCTCCGGCATGCGGGCCCCGCCCACGAAGCAGGTGAGGGCGACGTAGCCATCCGGCGCGCGGCTCGGGAAGAGCGACGAGTTGAAGAGCACGCCGAGAATGTTGCGGCGCTCCACGGCGGGGATGAGCACACCAAAGCCATCGAGCGGGTGTGCGACATCGGCTCGGCGGAAGCCGAGCGTCACCGTGCTCACCGGCGGGTACTCCACGCGCTCGATCGCCGCCGAGAACTTGCGCAGCGCGGCCGGCAGTTCCATCGCGGCGAGAATGTGCGCCGGCGTCGCCATGACCACCGCGTCCACGCGGCGGGTCTGCTCGGCGCCATCGGCGCCGGCATCCACCACCCACCGCGACTCTTCGCGGTGCACCAGGCTCACCGGGCAGCCCAGGCGCACCGTGCTGCCGAGCGACGCTTCCAGCGTGTCGGTGAGCGTCTGCATGCCATCGATGAACGAAATCAGGCGCGCACGCGGCGGCGGCGAGGCGCTCACCGGGCCGTCGTGGACGGCCGGCGCAACATCTTCCACCACCGGCTGCTTGCGCTGCGCCATCAGCCCCTTGGACAGCGACCCGTACTGGCGCTCGAGCTCGAGCACGCGCGGAAACGCGTGCGCCATGCTCAGCGTCTCCGGATCACCGGCAAAGATGCCGGAGATGAACGGATCGACCGTGTAGTCGAGGACTTCGTGACCCATGCGGCGGCGCACGAAGCTCGCGACCGATTCATCGCCGACATCGCGGCGCGCCTTCACCAGCGGCTCGAGCAGAATGCGCAGCTTCGCCTTGACGCTGAGCAACCGCGTGGAGAGCATCGCCGGCGGCGTCATCGGGAAGGGGAGCAGCGCGCCATCGCGCACGAGATAACGACGGTTCGCCCCCGGATTCGCTTCCACGACGTCATCCTGCAGGCGGAGCTGCTGCAGCAGCGCATCCACCGGCGCTGACGTCACGAACGAGTTCGGCCCGTGCTCGGCGAGAAAGCCATCGGCGTGCGACGTCCGGATCGAGCCACCCGAAATGGGGCTGGCTTCGTAGAGCGTGACATTCACACCACGGCGGCGCAGCTCGTAAGCCGCGACCAGCCCGGTGATGCCCGCACCCACGACGGCAACCGAGCGATGATCGCCGGCATCCGAAGGCGAAGGGGTGGCATTGCCGATCATGTCAGCGATCGCACGCATGGTTCACACTCCAGCAGCGTCCGTGGCCCACTCGCGAGGCTTGAGCATCTCGAGGAGGCGCGCCTCGAAGGAATCCGGCGAATAACGCGGGGCGTACTGCCACATCGCGAGCGGTGGAAGGCTCATCAGCACGCTTTCCACCCGGGCGTTGGTCTGGAGGCCGAAGATCGTGCCACGGTCGTGCACGAGATTGAACTCCACATAACGCCCGCGGCGCACGAGCTGGAACTCGCGCTCCGCCTCGCTGAACGGCTCATCGCGACGCCGATCGACGATGGGTTCGTACGCCTGTCGCAGCACGCGTGCCACATCCGTGACGTACGCGCCGAGGGTCTCGAAGTCGAGGCCATGCGACGCATCATCAGCGCGGAGGTGGTCAAAAAAGATCCCACCGACGCCGCGGGCTTCGTGCTCACGGTGCGTGTTGACGAAGTATTCGTCGCACCACTTTTTATGCGTGGGATAGAACGCTGGGTGATGCCGGTCCGCCATCGCCTTGAGCGCCGAGTGGAACTGTCGGGCATCCTCGGCGTGCGGGTAGAACGGCGTGAGGTCGGTGCCGCCGCCGTACCAGCTGTCCCTCAGCTCACCGTGCTCATCCGTGAGCTCGAAGTAGCGCACGTTGAGGTGCACCGTCGGCACCTTCGGGCTGCGCGGATGCACCACCAGGCTCACGCCGGTGGCGAAAAAGTGCGTGGTACCGTTAGCCGCGCCCTGGCCACCCAGGCGCTTCGCCGCCGAGGCCGGCAACTCGCCCATCACCGCCGAGCGATTGATGCCGGCCTTCTCGAACGTCACGCCATCGGTCATCACGCGCGCCACGCCACCCCCACCGCCCGGACGCTCCCACCGATCCTCGGTGAACGTGCCGCCGCGATCGAGCCGGCCGAAGAACGACGTGAGCTCATCGTGCAGCCCCGCGATCCAGCGCGTGGCTTCGGCCCGACGGCTCGTCGGCGCGGCGGTCACACTCGTGCCGCCACTCACGCCGCGCCCACCAGCGACTGCGCCGAGGCGAAGCGCGCGATGCGCTCCTCCGTCCACTGCCATTCCTTCACCGCGTCGATGAAGGCCCGCACGTGATCGGGCTTCATGTCGGGGAGAATGCCGTGGCCGAGATTGGCGACGTGGCCACGCGGCCCGAACGCTTCGATCATCGCGTGCGTGCGGGCGCGGATCTCGTCGGTCGGCGCGTAGAGCGCGCACGGATCGAGATTCCCCTGCAGCGCCACGTTGAACGGATCGAGCATGCGGCGCGCGTCCTGCGGCGCCGTGTGCCAGTCCACGCCGATCGCATCGGCGTGCGTCGCCGCGGCAATCTCGCTGAGCGCCCAGCCACCACCCGGCGCAAACACGATCACCGGCACGCCGGCCTCACGCGCCCGCTGCGCGGCCTTCGCCAGGTAGGGCAGGGCAAAGGTGCGGAACTCCTGCGGACCGAGCGCCCCGGCCCACGACTCGAACAGCTGCACCACCTGCGCACCCGCGGCGACCTGCGCCACGAGGAAGTCACCCACGGCCGTGGCGAGCTTGTCGAGCAGCGCATGCGCCAGCGCCGGCTGCTCGAAGAGCATCTTCTTGGCGACGGCGAACTGCTTCGTGCCTTTGCCCTCCACCATGTACGCGGCCAGCGTCCACGGCGCGCCAGCAAAGCCGATCAGCGGCACGCGGCCGTTGAGCTCGCGCTTGGTCATGCGCACGGCGTCGAGCATGTACTTGAGCTGGTCTTCCGGCTCCACCGGGGCCAGACGCGCCAGATCCTCAGGGCGCCGGATCGGCGACGAGAACTGCGGTCCCACGCCTTCATCGAGCGTGAGATGCATCCCCATCGCTTCGGGAATCACGAGGATGTCGCTGAAGATGATCGCGGCATCGACGCCGACGAGATCGATCGGCTGGAGGGTGACTTCCGTGGCGAGTTCCGGCGTGCGGCACATCGTGAGGAAGTCGGACTTGGCGCGCACGGCCCGGTATTCGGGCAGGTAGCGGCCGGCTTGGCGCATCATCCACACGGGCGGACGGTCCACAGCCTCGCGGCGCAGGGCGCGCAACAACAGGTCGTTCATGTCAAACGGGCGCTAACGGCGGAAGAGGATCGCCGGCGCCCGACTTGGCGCGCGGCGATGACCTCAGGAAACCTGCTCTGGCGTGAAGGCCAGGCTTCTGGAACGTACGTCCGGGACCGCGTTTCGGTCGGCCGGCTTGGGCGCCGCGGCATCGTCCGGTACGGCCGACGAACTCGTCGGCGTTGGCATCGCGCGCTCGGGCGTCGGAATGGCGCGCTCGCCGGTGGTCCGGAGCGACTTGGGCGCCGACCCCGCCGGCGGGGCGAACATCTCGAGCAGCATCATCGCCTGGGCATCGAGATCCTCGCCGCGCTGCAGCGAGCGGCGGAGGGCCGCCATCGGGCCGGCCAGGAGCTTGGCGACGATGCGGCTGGCCGCCTTCTCGGCCACGCTCTCGTCCTTCGCATGGAAGGCCACTTCGCGGCGCGCCACATCCTCGAGCGCCTCGCGCAACGGACGGATGGCATCACGCGCGGGCATCGTGGCGACCCACTCCATGAACGCCTGCGTCTCCTCGTGGCAAATCGCTTCGGCCTGCGGCACCGCCTCGCGACGCATCGTCTCGGCGTCGAGCACGGGCTGGTGCAGCGTGTCGAGGTCGACGAGCGTCACCCCGGCCTGCTCGATGACGGCCGGATCGATGTTGCGCGGCATCGAGAGGTCCATCAGCAGCAGCGCATAGCCCGACGACGCGCACGCCTCGCGCGCACGGGCCAGCGCCGGCGCCGTGATCACCGGCACTTCGCTGCCGGTCGCCACGATCACCACATCGGCCATCGCCGCTTCCACGTGCATCGTATCCCACGCGGCAGCGCGGCCGTGCACCATGCCGGCGAGCTCCTGTGCCTTCGTGGGCGTACGGTTGATGACCACGATGTCGCGCGCGCCCAGCTTGTGCAGCTGCTTCGCCGCGCGCGCGCCGGTCTTGCCGGCCCCGATCACCACGCAGCGCGCGTTCTCGAGATTTCCGAAGCGGAGCGACGCCGTGATGGCGGCTTCCGCGCCCACCGAGTTCCGGCCGGCCGTGAGCGACGTTTCCGTCTGCACACGCTTGCCGGCGCGCAGCGCGGTTTCGAACAGCCGATGGAGCACCGGACCCGCCGCGTCACCGCGCGAGGCCCGCTTGTACGCCGCCTTGAGCTGACCCAGGATCTGCCCGTCGCCGAGGACCTGCGATTCGAGCCCGGACGCGATGCGGATCACATGGCTCGCGGCCTCGTGGCCTTCGCGGCGCGTCGCGGTCTGCAGGAGCTGCTCACCGTCGGCGCGCGTGCGCATCCAGCGGCGGGCCAGCAACTGCACAGCTTGTTCGATATCGTCGCGGTTGTCGCTGTCGACCCACGCATACAGCTCCGTGCGATTGCACGTGGCGATGAGGGCCGATTCGGTGATGACGTCGGTCCGCGCCGTGCGATAGAGCTGCGTGAGCCGCTCCTCGGACAGATGGAAGCGCTCGCGCGTAGCGACGTCAGCGTGACGAAAATCGATGGCGATCGAGATCAGCATCGGGGGAGGGGATCGAAGCTCGGCTCAGGCGGTCGCGAGACCGGCAAGGTGCGCCAGGTTCTTGAAGAAAATCCGTACGTGCGCGGACGGCTTGGCCATGACCAAGCGCTTTTGCATGTACCCGTCGAAAACGAGCTGTTGAACGTCACGGTCGCGACAGATGGCCACAAAGCCCTCCCGCCGACTGTCCGTGTTATACCAGAAGCGCTGCATGATATCCAGCACCAGAAAGACCACGCCGTGGAGGCGCATGAACCGCCGACGGGCCAGCCGGAGCGCCTTGGCGTTACCGGTCAACAGCGCCCGGTCCACGGCCTCGGCGGCCAGACGGCCTCCCGTCATCGCGTAAAAGATGCCTTCTCCGGACGCGGGCGCCACTACCCCGGCCGCATCGCCGGCCAAGACGACATCGCGGCCGTTGTCCCAGCGGGGCAACGGCTTGAGGGGAATCGGGGCGCCTTCGCGGCGAATGGTTTCCAGGGCATCCATTCCCGTATCGGCGCGAAGCTTGGCCACCGCCTCCTTGAGCCCGAAGCCCCGCTGGAACGTCCCGGTCCCGATCGAGGTCGTCGGGCCATGCGGGAACACCCAGGCGTAGAAGTCGGGGGAGAGGGGGGCGGTGTAGTACACGTCCACCCGATCATGCCCGAACGTCTCGCTGTCCACAGTCGGGGATTTCACGATCTCATGGTAGGCAAAGACGTGCTTGGCCCGGTGGGCCCCCTTGATGCACTGGCGAGCCACGGGGGACAGGGCCCCGTCGGCTCCGACCACGTAGCGCGCCTTGACCGTCCGGAGCGCGCCATGCCGGCTGCGTCCTTCGGTGTAGGTCAGGGTGGCGACCCCCTCGGCGTCACGCGAAAACTGCGTGAAGGTCCCGACACGCCGCTCGGCGCCCGCCTGGGCGGCCCGCTCGCGCAGGAACTCGTCGAACACGTCGCGGTCAACCATGCCCACGTAGCCGTTCCCAACGTCCATGTCCGCCTTGGACGCCGTCGGCGAAATCACCCGCGCGGTGTTGATGTGGGCCACCAGCAGCGACTGCGGGATCTTGAAATCGCGGAGCAGCTGCGGCGGCACGGCGCCACCGCACGGCTTGGTGCGACCGGCACGATCAAGCAGCAGCACCTTGCGGCCGGCACAGGCCATCTCGTGCGCCGCCGTGGCGCCGGCGGGGCCACCTCCCACCACCACCACGTCAAAGAGTTCCGTGTCCATCTGACCGATTTCGCTCATGACTGCAGCACCGCGGGGAGCATCTCCCCTTTGCTCTGGAAGACCGAGGTCGCGTGGTCGCGCGAGGCGCTCCGCAGCGCGAGCACCGCCGACGCCGCAAACAGGACTGCCTGCACCGCGAACACCGCGAGATAGCCTCGCAGCGGGGAATCGAGCAGCGCGCGGGCCGCATCCACACCGGCAGCGCCGGAAAGCGTCCCGATCGCGTAGGCCAGCGCCTGCGCGGCGCCGAACACGCCGAGGCGCAGCCCGGCGCGTCCATCCGTCCGGTCGCCGGTGAGGGCCATCATCGACCCGATGGCACCGATGGCGAAGACACCATTCGAGAGACCGAGCAGCATCACGATCGCGCGGAAGATGCGCACATCGTTGATGGCCGGCGCGAACGCGAGCGCCACATAGGTGAGCGCCGAGGCCAGGCACCCGAGCGCGGCCCAGTGACGCAGCTGCCCGCGGCGCGTCGCGATAAGCGCCGCCACGATCATCCCCACCAGCACGCCCCCGTGATGCGCCCCCGACAGCGAGGTGCTCTCGCCCGGCGTCATCCCGAAGGCGATGCCGGCAAACGGTTCGAGAATGAGATCCTGCGCGCTGTACGCGAACATCGCCAGAAACACGAAGCCGGCGAAGAGACGCGCTGCCGGTTCGGCGAGCACGGTGCGCAGCCCCTCGCCGAAGCCGCCCGTGGTTTCGCGCGCGTCGGCAGCCGGTGTGGGCCGCGGGCCGCGTTCGACGCCCAGCGTCGCCACGAGGGAAACGACAAAGCCGACGACGCCCACGCCGCCGGCCACCGCAATCAGGCGATCGAACGAGAAGGGATCGAGCAGCTGTCCCGAAGTCACGCTGGTGATGATGATGCCAACGATCATCAGGATCCACGTGATCGCGGCCGCGCCGGCGCGCTGCGATGTGGAGGACCGTTCGCTCATGAGGGCGAGCAGCGGCGTGCCGGCCGCACTCACACCGGCGCCGAGCAGCACACTCGCCAGCGCCGCGAGGGCGATGCCGAGCGCCGGCTGTGTGCGCATCACCGGCAGCGACGCCGCCACGGCCACGCCGCCCACCGCGCACACCAGCAGCCCGCCGCGAATCCAGGCGGTGCGGGAGCCGATGCGATCACTCGCATGGCCAAGCCGCGGCCGCAGGATCAGCTGCACGCCAAAGTGCAGCGCCACCAGAAACCCCGGCACGCTCGCCGGCAACCCCAGCTCCACCACGATGACGCGATTGATCGTCGTGGTGAGGAGCACCACCACCGCGCCGATCGCCGCCTGAACCAGCCCCAGACGCGTGAGCTGCCACCAGCTGAGGGTCGCCGTCGACGCACGCGCCGCGACCTCGACCGTCGTGGACGCGCGCGCGCGCACGGGAGCCACGGCACTCGTCATCCGCGCGACGCCTCCGTCACGAGGGGCAGCACACGCACCGCGAACGCCGCGATCATCATCCCGCTCACGTAGAACGGCACGCCGAACGCGCTGAGATAGAGCGCGCGCTCGACCGGCTTCTTGAGGAACCACACCATGATGCCGCCCTGCACGCACGCCAGCACGCCAATCGCCAGCGCATGCCACGGGCGCCCCCACGACACGAGGAGGCTGATGACGACCGCCTGCGCGAGGAGCATGACGGCGGACGCGACGCGACCCGCATTGAGCGGGCCGAGGAGCACGGGCAGCGAGTTCACGCCCATGGTGCGGTCGCCCTCGATCGCCTTGAAATCGTTCAGCGTCATGATGCCGTGCGCACCAATGCTGTACAGCACCGCGAGCGTCAGGAGCGGCGCCGGCGGCACGACGTTACCAAGCATGATGCCGGCGCCGGTCACCCACGCGAGCCCTTCATAGGTGAAGCCCACGGCGGCGTTCCCGAGCCAGCCGTTGCGCTTGAAGCGGAATGGCGGTGCGCTGTAGGCCCACGAGAAGGCCAGCGCAATGGCGACGGCGCCCAGACCGAACGTGCCGAGCGGCAGCGCGGCGAGCACGCAGAGCGCGCTCCAGAAGATCGCGATGTAGAGCCCCCAGGTGCCCGGGATGCGCCCCGACGGAATCGGGCGGTTCGGCTCATTGATGGCATCGACGTGCCGGTCGAACCAGTCGTTCACCGCCTGACTCGACGCACACACCAGCGGGCCGGTGAGCCCGATCCCCAGCGCCAGCGTCCAGAGACGCTCGCTGTGCAACGGCACGCCGGCGGAAATGACGCCGCACGTGAACGCCCACATCGGGGGGAACCACGTGACCGGCTTGAGGAGGGTGAGGACCGCCCGCGGATCCGGGCGGGTGGCCGCAGTGCGTGCCTGGTAGCTGACGGTCATGACTGTCTCGTCTGGTTGACAGTACCAAGCCACAGCCACGGGGACGGGTTCCAATTCCGGAGGATCACGTCCACTTACTCCTCTTCCTCTTCCCGCTCGGTCCCGGGCGTGACCAGGCGATGCCGCCGGAGCTTCACGTAGAGGCTCTGGCGGCTCACACCCAGCACCTCGGCGGCCGACGTGCGGTTGTCATTCGTCAGTTCGAGCGCCGCTTCGATGAAGTGCCGCTCGACCAGGTCTACGGTATCGCGCACCAGATCGCGCAGCGACACCCGTCCCACCAGTCCGGTCAGCTCTTCGACGGCGCGCGTGAGGTCGCGGGCGCCTTGCGGGCCACTCGCCAGGCGGCGGCCGATGTCGCGGATGATGAAGCCGATGCACGGCTCCTCGCCTTCGGGCGACCAGACCGCCGAGACCTCCACTTCACTCTGATGCCCGTGCGTGCCGCGCGCTGCGGTGGCCATCAGGCGCACGACGCCGTTGCGCCGCAGCATGCTGGTGAACACCGGGAAGTCGGCGCCGGGGCGGCCGATGTACGTGCTCAGCGCGGTGCCGCGGATCTGTTCTTCGCTCGCCAGTTCGGTGATGTCGAGGAACGCGCGGTTCGCGGTGAGAATGAACCCATCGAGGTCGGTCAGCACGAACGCATCGGGCGAACGCTCGAGCAGGTCCACCAGACGGCTTGAGCCCGACGCGCCCGCGGGCGCCGGTGCATCGGTCGGCGAGAAGCGGACCAAGAGCAGCGTGGAGCTCTCCTGGCGGAAGCAGCTGGCCGACGCGGAGAAGTTGCGCCCGTCCTGCAGCGCCAGCGCGACGTCTCCGGCGCGACCGGCACTGCGCGCCTGCGAGATCAGATCTTCGAGCACGCGCGACGCCGCCGCATCCGTCTGGAACGGGAAGGTGCGGCCAATGAGGCGGTCGGGCGATTCGGCGAAGATCTGCCCGGCGGCGCTGTTGGCGTCGAGCACCTTGAGCGACGTGGCATCGAGCACGAGAATGCCGTCGCTCGCGAGCTGGAAGAGCAGGCGATAGCGCGTCTCGACATGGCGCAGGCGCCAGTAATCGCGCTCCATCGCCTGCTGCGCTTCCACGAGCCGCTGCTGCAGCGCGGACACGTGGCGCATGTCGCGGCCAACGGCCACGAGGCTGCCGTCGCGCCCGAGGCGAAGCGCCGTGTAGGCGACGGGCACATCGGCCGCCTCACCCAGCACGTGGTTCACCTGGCGACGCTTCGAGATCCCCTGAATGGTGGCTTCCTTCACCAGGGTCTCGATCTTCGAGCGGGAGTCGGGGGCGACCGTCTCGGTCCACGGCCGCCCGACCCAGCTCTGGGAGTTGTCGAACTGCGTCTCGCTCCCGCTCAGCGACACATGGCGGATCACGCCGGCGCCGTCCATCACCAATGCCACATCTCCCGCTACGGCAAGCAACGCCGCAGCGGCCTTGGCATCGAGTTCGCCAAAGGCGGAGTTAAGCCCTTCGCTGGGGATCACCGGACTGGCCATGCTCGCCTGCCGAATTCGGCGGCAATCCATCGGGGGCAAAGGCCCGCGCCTCGGGGAGGAGGGCGCGCGCCACATGCGGCGCTTCACGGGCGGACGCCGCAATGGCGTGGGCGCCCACCTGCTCGGCGAGCGACGGGTCTTCAGCAAAGACCGGACCGCCCACCATGATCTGCACGTTCGGGTTCCGTGACGCGCTGCGCAGGCGCCGGATGTCGCGACGGAGGGAGCTCAGGCGAGCTTCGCAGCCCACCGAGAAACCAATGACGTCGTACCACTCGGTCCCGACCATCGCCAGCAGATCGCCATCGGTCCACGGGGCGCCGACCAGCACCCGCCAGCCGTCGCGCAGCAGGAACTCGCCCACCATGATGATGCCCAGCGTGTGCTGCTCGCCCGGGACACAGGTGAGGAGGACGCTGCCCACCGGCTCCGCCTGGCCGGCGTCGGCGAGGAAGACCTGCGAGAGGTCGCGCAGTAGCCGCTGCATGCGCCCGAGCGGGACGGTGACTTCTACGAAGTCGCACTCATCCTCGTCCCACATCTCGCCCAGGCGGCGCGCCGACGGGGCCAGGAGGTCCAGATAGACCGCCTCTATAGATGCGCCCTCGGCGATGACCCGGCGCACGAACTGCACGGCGCGCTGGTCATCGGCGCTGCGCACGGCGCGGACGAACGTCTGCACGTCGTCGTCGGAGAGCGTGCGGGCCACGGCGTTGGCCATGGCAGGAGAAACGGGACCCACCCGGTGGCTGGTCAGCAGCCGGGGGACAATCTCGTTTTGGATGGTGCGCTCAAGGCGCTCCAGTCGATCGCTGGGCCGCGGGGAGGGGGCGGTATCCATGCCTACAGGGCTGTGGCCCGTGCCGGTTGATGCGAGTTCACTGGCCGTACGAGGGCCAGACGGCACAAAACCGCCGCCGAACTTCGCCGAAACAGGTACGTGACGCAAAGGCGAGGTGAACCGGTGTCCGGGTGACAGCACACACTCTACGCGTGACGGACCCGGGCAGGGCCCGCCACGGACTGGGGATTGCCGAGTATGGTACCGGCCAGTCCAGTTGTCAAGAAAAGTGTACGTCAATAATGCTTGACAACCGCTCGGTCCAATCGTAGCATCGAGCCCATCTGGGTCAGCGAACCCCCGGAAGAGACGGCTAGATGACTGTTGTACCTACCCACCCGACGCCGGCCCCTCAGGCCGACGCCACCGCACACGCGTCTGCGCCCGCCAAGCGGACCGGCCTCTACACGCCGGAAGAGCGCAAGCGTCGCGACGAAACCAAGTGGACCCTCGTTCAGGGGATCCTCGCGCCTGTCCAGTTCCTGGTCATGGCGGTTTCGGTCGTGCTCGTCCTGCGCTATCTGCGCACGGGCGAGGGGCTCATGGCGGCCAATATTTCCATCGTCGTCAAGACGGCCGTGCTCTACACGATCATGGTCACCGGCGCGATCTGGGAGAAGGTCGTCTTCGGCCAGTATCTCTTCCACGAATCGTTCTTCTGGGAAGACGTGGTGAGCTTCTTCGTGATCGGCCAGCATACGGCCTATCTGATCGGGCTCTATCTCAAGCGGGATCCGCGCTTCCTGATGTTCATGGCGCTGGTGGCCTACGCGGCCTACACCGTGAACGCCATCCAATTCATCCTGAAGCTGCGCGCCGCGCGGCTGCAGGAAGCGGCCGAGAAGGCCGCCCGGGCAGCCGCGATGCCTGAGGGGCAGGCCGCGTGAGCGCCGTCCTCGAGCTGCCGGTCATCCGCGAGCGGGGGCAGCGCGAGGTGTTCTGTGGCCTCACGGGCATCGTGTGGCTGCACCGGAAAATGCAGGACGCCTTCTTTCTCGTGGTTGGGTCGCGCACCTGTGCGCACCTCGTCCAGAGTGCGGCGGGCGTCATGATCTTCGCCGAGCCCCGCTTCGCGACCGCCATTCTGAGTGAGCGCGATCTGGCCGGCCTGGCTGACGCGAACGACGAACTCGATCGCGTCGTGACGCAGCTCCTCGACCGGCGCCCCGATATCGGGACGCTGTTTCTGGTGGGCTCGTGCCCGTCGGAAGTGATCAAGCTCGATCTCGCGCGTGCCGCCGAGCGGCTCAATCAGCGCTTCATGCCGCGCGTCCAGATCCTCAACTACTCCGGCAGCGGCATCGAAACGACGTTTACACAGGGCGAAGACGCCTGCCTGAAGTCGATGGTGCCGCACCTTCCCGCGAGCACGGCCAGCACGGCGGAGCTGCTCGTCGTGGGCACGGTGGCCGATGTCGTCGAAGACCAGTTCGCGCGCACGTTCGAAAAGCTGGGCGTGGGGCCGGTCCGCTTCTTTCCGCCGCGTCGCGCCCGAGACCTGCCGCCAATCGGCCCGAACACTCGGCTCCTGCTCGCGCAGCCCTTCCTGGGCGATACCGCACGGGCCCTGCTGGCCCGGGGCGCCACGCTGATCAACGCGCCGTTCCCCTTTGGCGTCGAAGGCACGACGGCGTGGCTCACCGCCGCCGCCGCCGCGTGGGGCGTGAGTGCGGAGCGCGTCGCCGAGATCACCGCGCCGCAGGCGCAGCGCGCGCGCGTGGCGCTGCAGCGCTATCGCCCGGCGCTCGAAAGCAAGCGCGTCTTCTTCTTCCCCGATTCGCAGCTCGAGATCCCGCTTGCGCGCTTCCTCCACGAAGAGTGCGGGATGGAGCTGGTCGAAGTCGGCACGCCCTACCTCGACCGCCTCATGGTGGAATCGGAGCTCGAACGGCTCCCCGCTACCGCGCAGGTGAGCGAAGGGCAGGATGTGGAGAAGCAGCTCGATCGGTGCCGCGCGGCGCGCCCCGATCTCACGGTCTGTGGCCTGGGGCTCGCCAATCCGCTCGAAGCCGAAGGACTGCGTACCAAATGGTCCATCGAATTGGTGTTCTCCCCCGTGCATGGCTACGAGCAGGCGGGGGACTTGGCTGAACTTTTCGCCCGCCCGCTCGATCGGGCGCAGCGGTTGGCGGTGTAACGCGCATGGAACTCACGCTCTGGACCTACGAAGGCCCGCCGCACGTCGGCGCGATGCGCATTGCCACCTCCATGAAGGGGCTGCACTACGTGCTGCACGCCCCGCAGGGCGATACCTACGCCGATCTGCTCTTCACCATGATCGAACGGCGCGACCAGCGTCCGCCGGTCACGTACACCACGTTCCAGGCGCGTGACCTGGGCGGTGACACGGCGGAACTGGTGAAGCAGTCGGTGCGCGATGCCTACGAGCGCTTCAAGCCCGACGCGATGCTCGTGGGCGAGTCCTGCACGGCCGAGCTCATTCAGGACCAGCCGGGCTCGCTGGCGCAGGGGATGAACCTGCCGGTGCCGATCGTGCCGCTCGAGCTTCCCGCCTACTCCAAGAAGGAGAACTGGGGCGCGAGCGAAACGTTCTATCACCTGGTGCGCACGCTGCTCCTGCCGATGCAGCCCGCCCCGGGCACCGCGTCGCGCGAGCCGGTGCCCGCGGTCATCGCCCGTGAAGGGCGCCGCCCGCGCGTCAACCTGCTCGGTGCCACCGCCCTGGGCTTCCGCAATCGCGATGACGTGCGCGAAGTCACGCGGCTGCTGCAGGATCTGGGCGTGGACATTCATGTCTGCGCACCGCTCAACGCGACCGTCGCCGATATCCGCCGCCTCCCGGAGGCCGACGCCAACGTCGTACTCTATCCGGAAGTGGCCGACACCGCCGCGCGCTGGCTGCAGAAGGCGTTCGGCATGCCGATCGTGAAGACGGTGCCGATCGGGGTGCTCGCGACCCGCGAGTTCATCGAAGAAATCGGGCGTGTGACCGGCGTCGATGTGACGCCGGTGTTGGAGCGCGAGCGCGCCGGCACGGCGCAGGCCGATGCCAGCCGCTCCATGCTCCCGTGGTACTCGCGGTCGGTGGACTCGACGTACCTGACCGGCAAGCGCGTCTTCGTGTTCGGCGATGCCACGCACGTGCTGGCCGCCGCGCGCATCGCGAAGGACGAGTTGGGATTCAACGTGGTGGGGATCGGTACGTACGATCGGGCCTTCGCGCGCGCGGTGCGCGAATACGCGGCGAGCATCGGGGTCGACGCGCTCATCTCCGACGATTATCTCGCGGTCGAAGCGAAAGTCTCCGAACTCGCGCCCGAACTCGTGCTCGGCACGCAGATGGAGCGTCACATCGCCAAGCGGCTCGGCGTGCCGTGCGCGGTGATCTCGGCGCCCATTCACGTGCAGGATGTGCCGGCGCGGCACTCGCCGCAGATGGGGTTCGAAGGCGCCAACGTCATTTTCGACACGTGGGTGCACCCGCTCATGATGGGGCTCGAGGAACATCTGCTGCACATGTTCCGCGACGACTTCGAATTCGGCGATGGCGCGTCGCCGTCGCATCTGCACGCCTCGGCGGCGGCGGTGGCGCCGGCGCAGGCGCAGGCGCCGAGCAGTGATCGGCTCGGAACGCTGGCCACGCCGCGGACGTTTGCGAACTCGCCCACTCCGACGCCGATCGACGCGCACGAGCCGGTGGCGCCCGAGGCCGCGAGCGCGGTTGGACTTACGGAAGAAGAAGAGGAGAGCCGCCCGGTCAGCGCGGTGCGCACTCCCGTCACTGTCGTCACCTGGCTTGGACCAGCAGAGGCCGAGTTGAAGAAGATTCCCTTCTTCGTGCGTGGCAAGGCACGCCGGAACACCGAGCGGTACGCGATGGACCACGGCATCAGCGAGATCACCGTGGACACGCTCTACGATGCGAAGGCGTACTATGGCCGCTGATCTCCGTACGGCGCCGCGCCTCAAGTTCGTGATCACCACCCTCGACGCGCATCTTGCCGATGCCTTCGAGGGCGCCAAACGCGGGCTCGCCGATCTGCCCAACGTCGATGTGCGCATGCAGATCGCGGCCGACTTCAGCGATCCAGCGGCTGCCGAACGCGCGCGGCGTGACATTGCCGATGCCAACTTCATCGTGTGCACGCAGCTCTTCCAGGAAGAGTACGCGAACGCGGTGCTGCCGGCCGTGCTGGCTCGTCGTGATGCCGCCGATGCGGTGCTCTGCGCGTTGTGCACGCCGGAACTGGTGAAATGCACGAAGCTGGGCAAGTTCGACATGTCGGGGGGCGAAAGCCGCTCGCCGTTCTCGCCGATCTCGCTGCTCAAGAAGCTCCGCGGCTCGCGCGGCGACGGGAAGAGCAGCGGTGAACGCCAGATGTCGGCGCTGCGGACGCTGCCGAACATTCTCAAGTTCATTCCGGGCACCGCGCAGGATGTGCGCGCGTACCTGCTGCTCATCCAGTACTGGCTTGCCGGTACCGATGAGAACATCGCGCAGATGATCCGCTACGCGATCGACCGCTTCGCGGCCGGTCCGCGCAGTGTGTACAAGGGGGCGCTCAAGCCCGGGCAGCCGATCACCTACCCCGAAGTCGGGGTGTGGCACCCGGCGCTCCCCGATCGCGGCATCACCGAGCGCCTCGACGAGGTCCTCAAGCGCAGCAAGGGCGACCAGGGCACGATCGGTCTCCTGGTGGGCCGCTCGTATCTCCTCGCCGGCAACACCGCGCACTATGCGGCGGTGGTGCAGGCGCTCGAAGCGCGCGGCCTGCGCGTCGTGGCCGGCTTCTCCAGTGCGCTCGACGCGCGACCGGCCATCGAGAAGTACTTCACCGACGGCAAGGGCAAGGCCACGATCGATGCCATGATCAATCTCACCGGCTTCTCGCTGGTGGGTGGTCCGGCGTACAACGATTCGGTGGCGGCGCAGAAGGTCCTCAAGGAACTCGACGTCCCGTACCTCACGCTGCAGACCCTTGAGTTCCAGACGATCGAGGAGTGGCAGCGCGACGCGCGCGGGCTCAATCCGCTCCAGGCCACCTTGCAGATCGCCATCCCTGAACTCGACGGCGCCATCGTGCCGACGGTGTTCGGCGGCAAGGGGCCGGCGGTGGAAGGCAAGCCGGCCGCCTCGGAGCCCATTCCGGAGCGCGTCGAACGCGTCGCGGAACGCGTGGCGAAGCTGGTGGCCGTGCGTCGCAAGGATCGCGCGCAGCGCAAGCTCGCCATCATTCTGTTCAACTTCCCGCCCAATGCCGGCAACACCGGCTCGGCGGCGTATCTCGCGGTATTCCCGTCGCTGCAGCGCGTGCTGGCCGAGCTCAAGGAGCAGGGCTACACGGTGGAGCTGCCCAGCAGCGTGGAGGAACTGCGCGAACGGCTCACGCAGGGCAATCGCGAGCGCTACGGTGCGCCGGCCAATGTGCACACGCGCATTCCGGTGGACGATCACGTGCGCCGCGAACGCTACCTCAAGGAAATCGAGAGCACCTGGGGGCCGGCCCCGGGCAAGCAGCTCACCGACGGCCAGACGCTCCACATCATGGGGCTCCAGCTCGGGAACGTCTTCGTGGGCGTGCAGCCCAGCTTTGGCTGGGAAGGCGACCCGATGCGGCTGCTCTTCGAAGGCGGCTTTGCGCCGACGCATGCGTTCAGCGCCTTCTACCGCTGGCTCAAGGAAGACTATGCGGCCGACGCTGTGCTGCACTTCGGCACGCACGGCGCGCTCGAGTTCATGCCCGGCAAGCAGAGTGGCCTCGACAACACCTGCTGGCCCGATCGCCTGATCGGCGATCTCCCGAACGTCTATCTCTACGCGTCGAACAACTCGTCGGAAGGCACGCTCGCCAAGCGCCGCGGCAACGCGACGCTGGTCAGCTACCTCACGCCGCCGGTGTCCAACGCGGGGCTGTATCGCGGGCTGGCCGATCTCAAGACGTCGCTCGATCGCTGGCGGCAGATGGACGGCGGCCGCGCGGCCGAAGCGGCGTCGCTGCGTGAACTGGTGCAGCAGCAGGCGGCGGCGGTGGAGCTCGCGAAGGCCGAACCGGTGTGGACGGCCGAGGAAGCCGATGCGCGGGTCGCCGAGATCCGCGAGAAACTGCTCGAGCTCGAGTACACGCTCATCCCCACCGGTCTGCATGTGGTGGGCGAAGGCATGGTCCCCGAAGCTCGCGTCGATGTCCTGATCGAGATGGCGCGCGCTGGGCGCCCGGAAGCCGACCTGCCCCCGATCGGTGAGACCGTGGTGGCAGGACATGGCGACAAGCGCACCGACGATCGGACCGGCGCCGCCGTTGAAGCCGTCGTACGCCGAGGCGTGGAAACGCTCGTGCACACGGGGGATCTGCGCGGTGCCCAGCAGGCGGCGCGCGCCGAAGCCAAGACGCACGGCATCCGCATCCATAGCGAGAAGGAGTTCGACCAGCACCTGCTGTTCCTCTCCTGCTACGACGCCTCGCTACGCGACGATCGCGAAATCGAAGGCATCCTGCGGGCGCTCGATATGCGCTACGTGGAGCCGGCGCCGGGCGGCGATCTGCTGCGCAATCCGCAGGTGCTGCCGAGCGGCCGCAATATCTACGGCTTCGACCCGTATCGCGTGCCGAGTGCGGCGGCGATGCTCGAAGGCCGCGCGCGCGCCGAACAGCTGCTGCAGAAGCACAAGGCGGAGACCGGGGAGTTCCCCGAGACGATCGCCGTCGTGCTCTGGGGCACCGACAACATGAAGAGCGAGGGCACGCCGCTGGCGCAGGTGATGGCGCTGATGGGCGTCGTCCCGCGTTTCGACAGCGTGGGGCGCCTGACCGGTGCGCGCCTGTTGCCGCTGGAACAGCTCGGCCGCCCGCGCATCGACTGCGTGATCACGCTCTCCGGCATCTTCCGGGACCTGCTGCCGCTGCAGGTCAAGCTCCTCGCCGAAGCGTCGCAGCTGTGCGCGGCGGCCGATGAGCCGGAGGCGATGAACAGCATTCGCAAGCACGCGCTCGAGACGATGCGGGAGACCGGCTGCACGCTCGAGCAGGCGGCGCTGCGCGTCTTCTCGAACGCCGATGGCGCCTACGGCTCGAACGTCAACCTGCTCATCGAAACGGGCAAGTGGCAGGACGAGAACGAGCTCGCCGATCTCTTTGTGCAGCGCAAGGGCTTTGCCTACGGCCCCGATGGCAAGCCGCAGCAGCAGGCGGCGCTCATGAAGCGGGCCCTCGGCAAGGCGACGCTCAGCTTCCAGGGGCTCGACTCGGTGGATCTCGGCGCCACCGACATCGACCAGTACGTGGAATCGCTCGGTGGCATGACGCGCGTGATCGCGCAGCAGAACGACGGCAAGGCGCCCGCGGTATACGTGGGTGACTACGGGCAGGGGCAGGGCAAGGTGCGCACGCTCAAGGAGCAGGTCGAGCTCGAGTCGCGCACCAAGATGCTCAACCCGAAGTGGTATGAAAGCCAGATCCAGTACGGCTACGAGGGCGTCCGCAACATCACGGGCCACCTCACCACCACGCTCGGCTGGTCGGCGACCGGCGGGCAGGGGACGGTGCCGCAGTGGGTCTACGCCGAAGCATCAAAGACGTTCGTGCTCGACGAGGAGATGCGCCGCCGGCTGGCGGAAGCGAATCCGGACGCGGCGCTGGGGATTGCGCAGCGCCTGCTCGAAGCGAACGATCGCGGGTACTGGCAGCCGGATGATGCAACGCTCGAGGCGTTGCGTGATGCGGCGGCTGAACTGGAGGACCGCCTGGAGGGCGTATTCGGATGACAGTGAAACTCCCCATCATGGACGCGCTCGGCGACGGTGATGGCTCGGTCCAGGTGCATCTGGATGAGAGCCAGAAGATCGATGGCGCGCTCGTGATCGCGGTGTACGGCAAGGGCGGCATCGGGAAGAGCACGACGTCGTCGAATCTGTCGGCGGCGTTCTCGAAGCTCGGCAAGCGCGTCCTGCAGATCGGCTGCGACCCGAAGCACGACAGCACCTTCACGCTCACCAAGCGCATGGTGCCCACCGTCATCGACGTGCTCGAAGGGGTGGACTTCCACGCCGAAGAGCTGCGTCCGGAAGACTTCATGTTCGAAGGCTTCAACGGGGTGCAGTGCATCGAAGCGGGCGGCCCGCCCGCCGGCACCGGGTGCGGCGGCTACGTCACCGGCCAGACCGTGAAGCTCCTCAAGGAGCATCATCTGCTCGAAGACACCGATGTGGTGATCTTCGACGTGCTGGGCGACGTGGTGTGCGGCGGCTTTGCCGCGCCGCTGCAGCATGCGCATTACTGCCTGATCGTCACGGCGAACGACTTCGATTCGATCTTCGCCATGAACCGCATCATCGCGGCCATTCAGGCCAAGTCGAAGAACTACAAGGTCCGGCTGGGCGGCGTCGTTGCCAACCGGTCGCGCGAAACGAACGAGATCGACCGCTTCAATGCGGCCGTGGGCCTCAAGACGATGGCCCACTTCCAGGATGTCGATGCGATCCGTCGCAGCCGCCTGAAGAAGTGCACCATCTTCGAGATGGAGCCGACCGAGGAAGTGGTCACGGTGCAGAACGAGTATCTGACGCTCGCCAAGCGCATGCTGGAAGATGTCCAGCCGCTGCCGGCGACGCCGCTCAAGGATCGCGAGATCTTTGACCTGCTGGGATTTGACTGATGGCCAGCACGCCTGAGCTCTCCCCGACTCCAGGTCCGTCGTTCGACGGCACGTTGCCTGGGGGTTCGCACGCCGCATCGGTGACGTATCGCGAGCGGCGGGCCTGGATCGGGGAGTACTTCGACCGCACCGCGGCCGATGCCTGGAAGGCGCTCACCTCCGATGCGCCCGTATCGCGCGTGCGCGCCTCGGTGCGGGCTGGCCGTGACCGGATGCGGTCCACGCTGATGTCGTGGCTGCCGCCGGAGCTCCATGGCAAGCGGGTGCTGGACGCCGGCTGCGGGACGGGCACGGCCTCCATCGAACTCGCGCAGCGCGGCGCCGAGGTGGTGGCCATCGACCTGTCGCCCACGCTGGTGCAGCATGCGCAGGAGCGGGCCGAGGCGCTCGGGGTCGATGACATCGATTTCCGGGCCGGCGACATGCTCGACCCTTCGCTGGGCACGTTCGATTATGTGGTCGCGATGGACTCGATCATCCACTACGAGGTCCATGACATGGTCATCGCCCTCGCGGCCCTCGCCCCCCGGGTGCGGGAGCGGATGGTGATCACCGTGGCCCCGCGCACCCCGATGCTCACGGTCATGCGGGCGGTGGGCAAGCTGTTCCCCAAGGGCGACCGGTCGCCGTCCATCGTGCCGGTTTCGGAGCGGGAGTTCCGCGACGCCTTCGTGCAGCAGCCGGCCCTGGAAAGCTGGGGCATGGTGGGCACCAGACTGGTGGAAAGCGGGTTTTATCGTTCGATGGCCATCGCGTTGCAGAACGCGAGCATGGATGGCCATGGCGCCGTGAAGCGCTGAACGGCGATGTCGCTATTTCGGGAGGACGCAGGATGGAACTGATGGAGTCCCTGATGGGATGGCCGCTGGTCGCCGGGGCGGGGCTGGTGCTGGCCGTGTGGTACGTGATGTCGCGCCGGACCGAGGTGCCGTGCACCGTGGACCTCGAGGCCACGCACGACCACTTCCACGCGCATGTGGATCTCAAAGGCGTCGAGGTGGACCCGGGCGATGAGGTGCTGGTGCGCAATGCGCCGAGCCGCATCGCGTTCGGGACGACCCAGACGTTCGAATCGAGCGCCGAGGTGAAGCGTGCGAGCTGGCTCAAGCGCCAGATCGTGAAGCTCACCGGCGGGACCGAAATCCACGAACTCTACGAAGTCGGCTTCGAAGGCTGACCGCGCACGACGAGACCACTCCCCATGTATGACACGACGACCGATGTGCCGGTGCGGGCGATGAAGCCGGTGAACGAGACGACGAAGGCGGCGCAGCAGGATGCGATCCTGAATCCGCGCTTCTACACGACCAACTTCGCCGAGATCGACGCGCTCAAGATCACGCCCGAGAACCGCCGGATGTGGGACGAGATCCTGGCCGAGTTCCGGCGCGATCCGAACAAGGATCACTTCAAGCGCAACGAAGAATTCGACGCCGACTTCTCCACGATGGACCCGGCGCTGCGCGAGCAGTTCGTCGAGTTCCTGACCAGTTCCGTGACGGCCGAATTCTCGGGGTGCATTCTGTACGCCGAGATCAAGAAGCGCATCAAGAACCCCGACGTGCGCGAACTCTTCGGCTTCATGAGCCGCGATGAAGGGCGCCACGCCGGGTTCATTAACCACACGCTGAACGATTTCAACGTGGCGGTGGACCTGAGCTTCCTCACGAAGGCCAAGAAGTACACGTACTTCCAGCCGAAGTTCATCTACTACGCGACGTATCTGTCCGAAAAGATCGGCTACGCGCGCTACGTGACGATCTACCGCAACTTCGAGAAGCAGCCGGAGAAGCGGTTCCACCCGATCTTCAAGTGGTTCGAGAACTGGTGCCTCGACGAGTTCCGTCATGGCGAAGCGTTCGCGGTGCTGATGCGCTCGAACCCGCAGTTCCTCGAGGGGACGAACAAGCTCTGGATCCGCTTCTTCCTGCTCGCGGTGTTCTGCACCATGTACGTGCGCGACCACAGCCGGAAGGCGTTCTTCGACTTCATGGGCATCGACGTCGATCAGTACGATCGCGAGGTGATCAAGCTGACGAATCTCATCAGCCGCCAGGTCTTCCCCGAGACGATCGACACCGAGAGCGCGGAGTTCTGGGGGCTCATGGACAAGATGTGGCGCAATACCGACGAGATGCGGAAGATCGAAGCCTCCGGGGGGCTGCTGGCCAAGGCCCGCGTGGCACTCCTGAAGGCCTCCAACGCGTTCATCTTCCTGCGGCTGTTCCTCCGCACCCCGCACCGGCAGCCGCTGCCGGCCGATGTGCGCATGCAGCCCGTCTGGTAAGCCTGCTAGTGACCGGTTCTTTTCGGAGTACGTGATGGCTTCCCCGTCCGATCGGCTCGTCAACTATTGGCGCAACGTCAACACCGACTGGTTGCCGTTCGCCGACGTCGCGAGTGATGATGTGCCGCTGTCGCGCCTCTTCCGCCTGACGCTGTTTCAGCTGTCGGTGGGGATGGTGCAGACGCTGTTCGTGGGCACGCTCAACCGCGTGATGATCCTGGAGCTCAAGGTGCCGGCGTCGCTGGTGGCGATCATGCTCGCCATCCCGCTGCTCGTCGCGCCGTTCCGCGCGCTCGTCGGCTTCAAGTCCGATACGCACAAGAGCATCCTGGGGTGGAAGCGTGTCCCGTATCTCTGGCTGGGCACGCAGATGCAGTTCGGCGGGCTGGCCATCATGCCCTTCGCGCTGCTGGTGCTCTCCGAGCATGGCGGGCGGGCGCCGCTCTGGGTCGCGTATGCGGGGACCGGGCTCGCGTTCCTGCTCGTGGGGGCCGGGGCGCACACCACGCAGACGGCCGGTCTGGCACTCGCCACCGACATCGTCGAGGAAGACAAGCGGCCGCGCGTCATCGCCCTGATGTATCTCATGATGCTCATGGGCACCCTGGTGAGTGCGCTCGTGCTCGAGCGGCTGCTGCAGGGCTTCACGCCCATGAAGCTCATCCAGGTGATTCAGGGGACGGCGGTGTTCACGGTGATCTGCAACGCGGTGTCGCTCTGGAAGCAGGAAGTGCGGGTCCGCGGGGTGGTGGAGTACCAGAAGGGCGAACGGCGCCCACTCTTCCGCGACGCCTGGCGCACCTTCTCCGAGGGGGGACAGGCGGTCCGTCTCCTCATGGCGGTGGGGCTGGGCTTCTTTGCGTTCAACCTCCAGGACGTGCTCCTCGAGCCGTACGGCGGGGAGATCCTGCACTTCACCGTGGCTGAGACCACGGCGCTGACCGCCATCATGGCGTTCGGGGCGGTGGTCTCGTTCATCGTGGCTGCCACGCTCCTGCGGCTCCATAACGACCCCATCCGCCTGGCCAAGCAGGGGGTGCTCTGGGGGGTGCTGGGCTTCGCCCTCGTCTCCCTCGCGAGCGTCTACTCCTCGGCCTTCTTCTTCCGGGTGGGCGTGATGCTCATCGGGTTTGGCGAGGGGCTCTTCGGGGTGGGGACGCTGTCCTATGCCATGGGCATCCGCGACGCCTCGCAGCACGGGATCGCGCTGGGCGCCTGGGGGGCCGTCTTTGCGACCGCCGAGGGGCTCTCGTTTGCCGTCAGCGGTGTGACCAAGGACTGGTTGTCGCACCTGGTGGCGCGGAATGAGCTGAGTCCCGTGTTGAACCACCCGGCGGTTCCATATACCGCCGTGTATGTCACGGAGATCGTGGTGCTGATCGCCACGCTGCTCCCGTTGTACCTCCTGAGTGCCCGTCACGCGACGGCCCAGGATGCTGTAGATTCGTCTCGTCCATTCGGGCTCGCGGATATTCCCGCCTGACCGGTCCCTTCACGCTCCGGAGCATCCTCCATGATGGAGAAAATCGATGGTGCCCAGATCGCGTTGTATGCGTTCTGGCTCTTCTTCGCCGGGTTGATCATCTACCTCCGCCGCGAGGACAAGCGCGAGGGGTATCCGCTCGAGTCGCCGCAGGGACCGCGTGAAGGCTGGCCGAAGCCGGGCGCCAAGAAGACGTACATCCACCGCAATCACGACGGCGAGGGCACGCACTGATGACCAGCGTGAAGTTCGTTCCCGCGGACAACTACAACGGCTCGCCGATCGTCCCGACCGGCAATCCGATGATCGATGGCGTCGGCCCGGCGTCGTACAACGCCGCGCGTCGTGACGAGCCCGATCTCACGTTCCATGGCGCGGCCAAGATCGTGCCGATGCGCATCGATCCCGCCTTCTCGGTCGCCAAGGGCGATCCGGATCCGCGCGGCCTCCCGGTCATCGCTGCCGACAAGCAGGTCGCCGGCACGGTGGTCGAGATCTGGGTGAACCGGTCCGAGCCGCAGGTCTCGTACTACGAAGTGCAGCTCACCGGCAGCGAGGAGCGTCGGCTTCTCCCCGTGGGCTTCGTGCAGTGGCCGAACCTCGGCCTCTGGGGCAACGACAAGCTCCTGGTGAAGAGCATCACGGCCGCGCAGTTCGCGAACGTGCCGACCACCAAGCGCGACGACCAGATCACGCTGCTCGAAGAAGACAAGATCGGGGCGTACTACGCCGGTGGGCATCTGTACGCGAAGCCCGAGCGCGCACAGCCGATCATATGAGCCACGGAGAGAGCGGCACGCCCGAGTACATTCGTGGCGTGCCGCATCCGCTGCCGATCGGCGAGCGGTTGCTGTGGGAGGGCGCGCCGCAGATGCGCCTCCTCGCGACGCACGTCTTTCACTGGCGGGTGATCGCGACGTATTTCGCCATCATGCTGGGCTGGTGGCTGGCGTCCACGCCGGAGCCCGTGGGCGGCGATGTGTGGGTGTCGAGCCTGTTCGTGCGCGTGAGCCTGTCGGCCTTCGTGCTCGGACTCGCCTTCGGCCTCGCCAAGGCGGTGGCCAGCACCACGTGGTACGCCATCACGTCGCAGCGCGTCGTGTTGCGCATCGGCATGGTGTTCTCGGTGTCGATCAACATCCCGTTCAAGCTCCTCGTGTCGGCGGGTGTCGGGCGCTTCAAGGATGGCTCGGGGCAGGTCACGCTCTCGCTGGCCAAGGGCCATCGCCTGGCGTACAGCGCGCTCTGGCCGCACTGCCGCGTGTTCCGCCTCAATCAGCCGGAGCCGGTGTTGCGCGGGTTGCCCAACGCCGAGGAAGTCGGTCGCATCCTGGCCGACGCCGTTGTGGCGTCGTCGGCGAATGATGCCGCGTCGCGCGTCGAGCGCGGCGGTGAATCGTCGCGCGTGGTCGACCGGCACGCCGTCCCGCAGCCCGCAGGCGCGTAATACCTGGAGCGTACGACATGAGTGAGATCGTCTTCGAGCAGGAACCGGGCGCCCGGGGGGATGAGCATACGCTCAAGGTCCCGCGCCCGGCGCTGTACATGGCGGGGTTCCTCGTCGCCACGACGTTCGCGCTCGCCATCTCGGCGCGCGTCTTCGGGATCGGCGCGGATCGGGAAACGCCGTCCACCGTGCTCATCGAACGCTCGCTCCGCTTCGCCGACGCCCCCGATCACGGCATTCGCGTCATCGATGCCAGCACCAACACGATCGCCGTGGACCTGCCGCCGAACAGCAACGGCTTCCTGCGCGGCGCCCTGCGCTCCCTGACCCGCACCCGCCGCGCCTATGGCGTCGGCGCGGATGCGCCGTTCCGTCTCGTGCGCTACACCGATGGCCGCCTCGTGCTGCACGACCCGAGCACGACGCAGCACATCACGATCACGAGCTTCGGGCCCACGCAGATCGAAAGCTTCGACAATCTGCTCAAGGCTCATCCGGGGCCGGGGCCGAAGAATGGGGCGCCGTTTATTCCCATTCAGTAGCGGGCGGACGGTTTTTTTACCCCTGAGAGTTCAGGGTGTAGAACGTCAGGGGGGAGAGCTCAGGACAGCAACCGCGGTCCTGAGCTCTCCCCCCTGACGTTCTGCCCCCTGAGCTCTCGGGGGGGCCTCACACCTCACCCCCACTATCGCATCGGCAACGCCATCACCTTCTCTCCAATTGCCGGTGACATCCGCCGCAGATCGAGCCCCAACGCCTTGCCCAGTCGCGTGAGACGCGCTTCGGGCGTGAGCGTGATGGCGGACGCCGGTTTGATGCTATCGGCGTAGATCGCACCACCCACCGTGTAGGACGCGCTCCCGCTGCCGGTGCAGGTGCTCTTCACCGAATCCGGCTTGCCAGCGGTGGTGAAGTACACCCAGTGCTCGACCCGATAGTTGTTGATCGTGGTCTTTCCGCTGCCGTTGCGAAGCTCGACCAGTGCCGTCTTCGCGTTCGGCAGGTTGGACATGTAGGCCGGCTTGTGGAACGTGTAGTCGAACGTCTCATCCATCGTGATCGAGATGAGGCCGATGGTGCAGCCGACCACGAGCAGGAGCGCGCCGCTGGCGAGGATGGGCAGGATGCGCCGCGGCCGCGGCCGCGTCCGTCGGAGCAGGAGAGGCGCGCCGACTGCCGCAACCGCCACGGTCCACCACGGGATCGGCAGACCGCCGCGCGAGCCCGTGTCGCGGCCAAGCGTCCCACCGGCGCCGCCCAGGCGCAGGCTCGACCCGCCGATCGTCCACTTGAGACGACCCTGCACCCGCACGGTGTCCCGGCGCAGCAACTGCATGCTGGACTCGAGCGTGAGTCCGTACGCACGCAGGGAGTCCTGCACCGCCGGGTACGCGGCCCACGTGTACGTCGCCTGCAGGACGGCCAGTCTCGCGGTGTCCTCCTGCGTCTTCGTCCATTTCCCGGCGTTGGACAGGAAGCTCCACACATCGGTGGCGTTCTCGGCCGGATCGAAGCTGATGGAGTCCCCAGGACGATCACACACGAACCGGATACCGTTGTTCAATCCACTCACCGAGGTCATGTGCAGGTCGCCCTCGGGGAGCGGCTGATCGATCAGGTACCGCAGCGTCCAGGCGAGGTTGTACGGCGCCTTGAGATCGGTGTTGGTGATCAGCACGAGCAGATCGTCGGTGCTGCGCAGCATGCTGGGGGGGAATCGCACCGTGTCGCCAGTGCCGACATACGTCCACGTCGCCGCGCCCGGCGCGTGCCGGAACGCCGTCAACGTCGCGGCCTTCGCCGAGACGGCATCGAGCGAGACTGGCAGGGTGTAGTCGGGCCCGAATCGCGCCGGGTCGTGCGTGAGCAGGACGCCCTCCGTCGCGAGTCCGAGGAGTTTCTCGGTGAGGGTGCCACGCACGCCCGCGGTGGCCGTATCGCTGTACGTGAAGCTCCTCGGCCAGAGGGCATTGAACGGCCAGTACGGCCAGATCTTGCCTTCCAGCTGCGCCTTCAGGAACTGCGGATACCACACTTCCCGCTCACCGGGAAAGGCCATCAGGAACGCCGAGATGGGGGTCACTCCATTGGCGACGTCCGCGTACATCTGGCGCACCTTGGCGTCACCGTACGTATCGGCCAGCCACTTTCCCAGCGGCGCCTTGCCATAGCCCGAGTTGGCCACCAGGTCGCGACCGATCCCGGACCAGAGCGAATCGGCCCATGACAGCGGCGTCGGATGGTTGAACGGCTTCGCCACCGACGGGTGCTTCTCGGCGATCCATGTCGAGAACACCTCGTTCAGCCACTGCGTGCGCCAGAGCGGCTCCGACCACGTCATCTGCCGCGTGAACGAGGTCTGCGTGAAGTGGAAGAGTTCGTGAATCACCGTGCCGGGGAACCAGCCCAGATCCACGCGCGCGACATTGTAGGCGACATAGCCGAGGTTCGGATCGAATGGATCCGGCGCCACGCTGTAGTACACGCCATTCCAGCTGCCGCTGGCGAGGTACGCCTGCATCGGCCAGGTCGTGCGATGCTCCCACGAATAGCCCATGCTCAGGATCTGATCACGCGCCTCGTCCATGAGCCGCGCCACCTTGGTGACCTTGGCGAGCAGCGTCGGATTGTTGCCGAAGCCCCAGACCTCGAACGCGCCCTTCGGCGACACCACCCGCGTGAGTTGCATGAGGCCGGACAGCTCCGCCGCCGCCTTGAGATCCTGAGGATTCTGGCTCTTCACATTGGCGCGCACGGCGCTGCGGAAGCCGCTCCCCGGCGGGACCGTAAGCGACGTGGTCCAGGCGCTCGGTCGGCCGCGGAGCGGGACCGTGGCCTGGATGTATCCCGCCGAATCCTGGGCGGCGACGAGCGTCGTGCCGAGCACCAGCTCATCGGTACTGTCGGAAAACGCGAGCGTGGGGCGCGTCACGGCAATCGCCAGCGTGCCGCTCAGCGTGGTCGTGGGCCGGATGCGCACGCGAACCGGGACCACGCGATCACTCGGCAGCCCCTCGAGCGTGTAGTTGGCGGTCGCCGTGCCTTCGGTGTACTCCGGGATGTGCACGGTATCCCGTACCAGCGTCAACGCGGCCGTCGTGGCCAACGCGCCCGACGGAATCGTCACCGCGATCTCGGTCGTGCCGACGGTCCCTCCTGCCGGCCCGACATCACCGCGCGCGACCACCGGACCGTCCGCACTCGCGACGACGGTGATCGCCGCCGCGCCCTGCTTGCCGTCCGTGGCAGCGGTGATGGTCGCCGCGCCGGCGCTGACGGCCGTCACAAGGCCACCCGATGAGACCGAGGCGATGCTCGGCGCGGAGGAGGTCCAGGTGAAGGTGCGCGCAAGAGTGGCCCCACTCGCGTCACGCGCGGTCGCGGTGAGCTGCACCGTGGCCGGTGCGAGCAGGGTGCTGCTCCCGGGGGTGACCTCCACTGTGGTAACCACCGGGTTCGGTGGTGGTGGCGTGATACCGCCGCCGCCGCCGCTGGTGTCGCCGCCGCCACCGGAACCACAGGCGGTCAGGCTCGGGGCCGCGAACACCGCGGCCATGCGCGTGCGGAACATAGGCCTCGTCCTCCGCGTAGCTCCGCCGCGTTGGCGGGGGAGCGCGCTCGCAGAGGCGCGAGTGGCACAGGAACGACGTCCTCCGTCGGACGCGATCGGTGCGTGAAGTGCGCCTGATAGCTACGACATCCGGCGTGACGGTGTGTCAGGCATCGGCTGCCGGCGCGTGAGGCGTCGCCTTACGCACATATAGCAGGGGGAGTGCGGTACCAGTTTGGGGCGTGGTGAGGAGCCCCTTAGGCATCAGTGGGGAGGACCAAAGGGAGTGGGCATCAGGACAGCACTCGCGGTCCTGAACTCTCCCCCCTGACGTTCTGCCCCCTGAGCTCTCGGGGGTGAGTCCCAGGTCTCACATCCCCGATCTCACTCCCGCTTCCCCTCCGCGTTCACCGTGACATTACACGTCACATCCGCTCCCGTCCGCATCCGCCGGAAGAACACGATATTCACCGCGAACTGCAGGGACCCATTCGCCAGGAAGCGACCGTTCAGTCGGGTGGTGAGCGCGGTCATCGTGCGCGCCTGATCGGGGACGATGCGGAAGGTGCTCGCGAACCATCCCTCGCCATCGATGTTGCTCGGGAAGTTGTCGCCGCCTTCGAAGGCGATGCTCAACGTGTCGGCGCCGGGGCGATGCTTCACCAGCGCGATGTCTTCGGCGTTGGGCGGGCGCGTCCACACCGAGACGCATTCGGGAGACCCCACCGCCGTCGCGGCGGCGTAGCGCACGCGATAGCGGCCCCCCACGCCCTTGTGGCGTACGCTCGCGGCTTCGGGCGTCGTGCTGGCGCCGGCCGCGCGGAAGCGCACCGGCGTGCCGAACTCGCTGATGATCTCGTCGATGTCGTCTTTGCGGATGTCGTAGCGCAGGCCGGTCTTCTGGTCGCGGAAGATCACGCTCCCCGATTGCACCACATCCACCCGCCCGCGCATGACCTGCCCGTTGCGCAGGCGCAGTTCATCGTAGGTGAGCGGTGCGCGCCCGGGCGCCGGCGTGACCACGCGGGATTCGCCCGCCGCGCGGCGCGCCGGCTGCACGAAAATCATGCGCGCCGAATCCGCCGCGGTCGGCAGCGCGGCCTTGGTAATCGCCGGGACCCCCGGCTTCTCGGTGGCCACGACCGCGACGCCGCCGGTCAGTGTGGGGCTCACCAGCTGCCCGGGCTTGAGCGGTGCCATCGCGCTGGGCGCGACGGGGACCGCAAAGCTGCCCGGCGACATCGTGCCCGCTGGCGGCGGGGCCACCACGCCGGGAACGGCCGCGGGAGCCACCGACGGATCGGCCGGGCGCGCGACCGGGGTGCGCATCGCCTGCGCCACCGGGGAGATCGGCGGGGTCGTGACGCCGCGGCTCGCCGCGAGCGCCGAATCGAGCGACGAGCGCGGCGACGGTGCGGGGCGCGCCGGTGCTTCGCCCGCGGCCACGAACGCATCAGCGCCCGGCGCGGCTTCGGCACCCACCGGGGTGGAGAAGAACGCGACGCGCCCGACCACCCCGAGCGCCATGAGCAGCAGTGTCCCGGCCATGGCCTTGGTCACCCACGCCGGCACCGGCGGCGCCATCGGGCGGCCACGCGCCCCGTAGGCCGTCGTTGGCCGTGGGGGGAGGGCGATGGTGCCCCTGGCCGCCGATCGTGGCGCAGCGCGGCCGCCAGCGGCCGCTGCGGCCGTCGTGCCGGCGGGTGTGCCGCC
>JAIEMN010000030.1 GCA_019752115.1 Gemmatimonadaceae bacterium | reverse complement strand
AACCAGCCTCAGCCCGTCAGCGTGGTGGCCGGTTTTGCGGTGTACATCAGTGGCCGGATTTGAGGTGTCCACCGGGGTGTGTCGAGATCAGCACCGAGCCCACTTCGCTTCTACGCGACCACGTGGTCTTCCACGCAACGGATTCTCTCGGTTGGGCGATCAAAGTTCGCTGAGGGATTCAATAGCAATCTTGATGGAATGCTGGATGAGTTCCTCAACGCGTGGTACAAGGCGAATCCTCGCTAGCTCGCCTGCCGTCCACGCCAGCGCTCCTGCATCCGGAGAACGGGATCACCAGACGGCACGAGTCCATCGGGGCGGTTGAGCGACGGGTGCGAGAGCGAGAAGTACGTGGCCGGACCGACAGACAGGCGTACCGGCGCCAGCGAGGCGAGGTTCGGGTCGCCGACGGCCACGGCGAGGGCGAGCGCATCGGCGAGGTCGGGGCTTCGGCCCAGCTTCGCGCGGACCTCGTCTTTCGAGACCAGCTGCAGCCGTCCGGTGCGATCGAACAGCACCGTCAGGGCGGCTAGCTCCTCGCACAGGCGATCATCGGCAGGCAGGGCAAGGGAGCGATCATCCAGCCGACTCCGGAGCGTGTGATAGGCTTCGGCGCGCCAGTTGGCGAGGCGTTCCGGCTCGGACGCGCGACCGCCGAAGTAGACGGCTTCCACGGGATACCGGAGCTGCCGGAGGCGATCGACCACCCCCCCACCGGGACCGCTCGCGTCGACGCGAATGCTCTGGGGCGAGAACTGCGCGACAAGGGCAACGACCCGCTGGGTGGTGATCATCGAGTCCGCCTCCCGCCACGTCTCCCGGTGGATCACCCGCCCGTCCTTCACGACCACGACTGCCGACGCGTCCCCGGCAATCGATCGCGCGACGTCCACGCCCATGGTGGTCTGGCGGTAGCGATGACGGGACGGGGGGACCACGGGCTCCCACGCCTGCGAGGCATGCAGCAGGCCCCACGGGAAGAGCTGTCCGGACCCGTCGAGGACGAACTCGCCAAGGACTCGCGTGATATAGCTCGGGGAGGACGTCCCCCACTTCGCGGCCTGCCGTTGTACCCACTTGGGGTTCACGTTGCTGCTGTCCGGTGCGCCGATATGGTGTGCAACCCATGTTCCGGTGTCGTCGGAACAGGCATCGTAGAAGGCGCCAACGGCAGCCCCCGGCGTGCTGGCCATCAGTGTTCGCGCCTCGTCGCCGGTCAAGGCGCCCGCGAGAGCATCGAGGGTCTCGACCGTGAGAGACTTGGCCTCATCGGCGATGAGCAGCACAGCAGGGGCGTGAAGTCCCTCGATGTTGCCGACATCGGCCATGCCGCTGAGCATCACAAGGCGCGCGCTATTTGCGTCGTGGTTGAGCGTGTAGCCGTCGCGCCGGAGATCGATACCGCCGATCCGCGCCCACTTCTCGACCTCGCGGGCAAGGATGCCACGGGCTTGGCGATCGGCAGTGGGTGCCAGGGCGATTACCAACGACTCGGGTCTCGATGTCAGCCACCATAACGCCGCCCATGAAAGCGCCGTGGTTTTGCCAACCCCGTGTGACGTGCGAATTACCACCTGATCGTTGGCCGTCAGCGACCCAAGCCACGCGAATTGGTACGGTTCGCCGCTCGTCCGATGCGTGGCGCTCTGCGCCCGCAGTCGATCCTTCACGAAGCCGACCGGATCACCGTGGTAGGAGTGCCCCGCAGGTACTCTGAAGCGCGCTGGCGGATCGGCGAAGGCGCCTACGTCGCTGGCGAGTTGCGAGAGATCCCGTTCGAGTCGTCGGCCCCCTCTCATCGACGAACCACGCGCGGCGCATCGGGGCGTTCGGCCTTCGCCGCCTTCAGCTCAGCCTTCAGGCGCTCCACCTCTGCCGCGAGCTTCACATCCCGGTGAACAGCGGCCCATGCACGGGTCGCATTGGCGGCAGCCGTCGCGCTGGTACCGGCAATGATCCCAGCCACGGCAAACCGGCCAATTTGGTCGAGGCGTTCTAAGGCATCATCGGCAGTCCGGAGCGGTTGCATCTCTGCTGCCGCTTCGGCCATGCGTTCACGCCGGAGTGCTTCCTTTCCGTCGCCGCCTGCTTGGGCACGATCGTAGCGAGACATCGAGGCGCTTACAGAGGACTTCAGCGGCTTCTTTCGTGGAGCCATGGTCTGGGTCGAGTACGGGGTCGATCGGGCCGCTGATGTGCTCTTCTAGCGACAGGCGGCCCTTTGAGGGGTTGGTCTCTAGGCCGAACGCCACGAGGCGATCTGCCGCTGGAGTTGACGCTTACGCTCCGCGAGGTCCGGAGCCGTACCACCGACTCCGATGCGACCCTGAGCGGCCCAGAACGACGCGATGGCGGCTTCGTTCTCACGGCGCTGTGCTTCACGTTCGGCTTCCGACCGATCGTCGACCTCCGGCAGGTGCTGCGGCTGAAAGCCTTCAGTTGCAGCTGGGGTCGGTGGTGCGAGTCGCTCTCGGCGAGCGGGCAGCCGAGTTGCCATCCGCGTGTAGAACGCCTCGAAGGAGCCGTCTGAAAAGTTTCTGCCGAGGTCGAGGCCCTTCTTCCGGAATAGCTCTTCGAGCGCTTCAAGCGTGAGCTGCTTGGCATCCCAATCGGAGCGCCCCTGTGTGCGGAAGAACTGCCATGCTCGCGAGAGCGCAGCCAGCAGCGGACCCTTGACGTGGTTCTGTGTTCGGACGCCCCATTCGAGCGCCGTTTGCATTTTTTCGGTAGTCGCTGACGCGTACCAACCGGAAAGCAAACGTCGATCGTCGGGCGAACGTGCCAAACTGAGTATCACGTCGAGATTGCTCATCGATCGCCCCCAGCGCTGACCCGCCGAGTGGCTACGATGCGCGTCGACCGTGACCCTGATCCGGCGAGCGGTTCGCAGGCGAGAGTAGGCACGTGCGCAGCACAATGGGAAGGCGTAGGCGCGGGCAAATCGCGGAAGCCTTCGCCTACACCTCCAGCTAAACCGCGAACTACACCTTCACCTTCTAGTCGGAGTCGGCTCGGAGCTACTTCGGACTCAGTCCGCAGCAACCCAAGTGTAACTCTGGAGTCACCCCGGACGAAGTCCGGAGTTTGGGTTGCGTGATAGAGCCGACAGGGCCGCGCGGATCTCGAAGCGCGCTTGGCTGTGGTCATTGTTCCGTCTCCGTCGAAGGCCGTTTGCCGTGAACCGTCTCTTCGTGGTCGGGAGGGGAATAGCCCTGCGGCGGTGGATACTTCGAGCGAACGAACTTCGAGGGAGAAATTTTGAACCATCGCGCATGGTCGATGATCTGAATCAGCCGATGGCCAGTCGCGGCGGTGTAGCGCTGGATCAGTCCGAGTTCGGCAAGGCGTTCAAGCTCCGACGCACAACTGAGAGAACGCCCATGGTGAACGAACGCGTCGATCTCGCGTAGGTTATCGAGGAGGCGCCCCTCGTGGTCGCAGATATGCCACAACATCACGTAAGTGAAGTGTTCGACCGGCGGGAGCGTCTCGATGCGCGGGTGGACGTGCATGTCATGGCGCAGATACGTGAGTTCCTTCGAAGACACTTGTTGCTCCTTGTCTGGCGCAATAGATTGCGCCCGTATGGCGCAAGCAGGCAGATCCTCGCACGGGGGCCGCTCGCGGGTGTGATGGGGATGGATCAACGGGCGCCTACAACGGCGCCCGTTGCCGTTTCATCGATTGGCGTTCGTCAGGCGTGACGCGTTGAGGTCGTTGGAAAAACCGACCTGCGCGCGGGCCTCTGCGACGAAAGTTCGCAGCGCTTCGACGGCAACGTGCCCGATAGTCGCCGCCCAATCGAGCCAGTGGAGGCGCGCGCCGACATCAGGATCTGTCGCGAGCGTAAGCGTATCGCGTTGCGCTTCGACATAGCCGGGCAAGTATTGACTGCGCCATGCCTTCGGTGCGTCGAGTACTGCTCGAAGTGTCTCGATGGCGTCCTGGTCACCGTCGAGGGCGGCAGCTCCGCATCGAAGAATCTCAACGCCAGCCTCATCCCGCCCCATCGACTCGAACACATGTCGAACGATGGCCGCACGCTGCGCCTCGCGTGTGTCACGAGCTGCGGTGTTGACCGCTCGAAGTCTCGCCGCCTCGCGCTCCGCGAGTTCGAGCTGCTCCACTAGCCGATCGGGCACGGCGTTGGCTGCGTCGAGCTTGGCTTCAAGTGCCTTCGCGCGTCCCGCAGGTGAGAGATCGGAGTTCCCAGCGACCGCGACGACTGCGTCGGCGATCCAGTCGATGGAGCCGCGCGCCTCCGTCGCAACGCCAGCCGTCGCGGCGATCAGCTGGACGAAGGTGTCGCCAGCCCAGCCGAGCGATTCTCGAACCGCTGCCTCGTTGGGCACTGTGAAGACCGGTCGAGCGCCATCAGCAACAAGGCCGTCTGGAAAGGCGCGCTCTGCGTGTGCAGAAGTGGGCAGGCGCCTGACCGTCGCGGTGCTTGGGGCGCGATCGAAAGAGATGGTGGTCATCGGCGTGCGCCTCCGCTTATGAGGCGCGCGAGCGAGTCCGGGTGAACCCGAACGAGTCGGCCAACCTGAATCGCTGAAAGCTCCCCGCGTCGGATCATTCGACGCACGGCGTCAGTTGAGCAGCTGAGCTGCTCGGCGACCGCGACGACATCTAGCAGTCGCGTCGAGAGTGCTGCGTTCGCAGCCATCTTCCGCATAACCCCCCCACCACACCAAAGAACCGCTGCGATCTCGCCCGCAGCACTGCGACCCTCAATAGAGAGTTTGGGTAACACCCTGCGCGTGGCCCGCTGCGCGTGTCCCCGTGTGGTGTGGTGCTGCGATTAGCAGCGCCGTGGTAAGCGGCACCTCTATGGTGACGACGATCAGCGCGCTTGTCAACACAGGTCGCCGCTCTGCAATGCAGGAGTCGCTCATCACGTTCGCACTGTTGTGCAAACCACAACACACTCGCGCTTTTCGCGTCAGTGCGGACGCAGCTGATCCGCCAACTCAGTAAGGCGAAGCGGCCTAGAGTCGCGCGCGATAAGATCGCCGAGACTTACGTATCCCTTTCGCCATGCTTCTGCACGGGTACGACCGAGGATCTTGTTCTGCGTCGTGTCGGTCTGCTCTCGAAGCCACGATTCGTACGAGCGACCACGCGGAATCACGGGCTTTCCGGCGTTCGGTCCGCTCGCCCACGTGACGATCGGCACCAGCGCGCTACGGCACTGCGGATGGCGAGGAGGTAGTGGAAGATCAGCGTCATCGATGTCGTACTCGCTGTCATCCAACGCTGCGCAAATGACGCTGGTCCGTGCATCGAGGATCGCCTCGAATCGGACGCGCGTGATCCCAGCTGCCCGCATTCCGTCAAGGGAGGCCCGCGTCTGCACAGCGGTTACCGCCGTTCGCATCACCGTGCGCGCGGCCTTCACTGTTCCCTTCCAGGCCTCGCCGCCCGCTGTTCCAGTTACCTTGCTCTTCGCGTGATGGACCCGCCGTGCGATCTGGTGCGGATGCTCGCCGCGCACGAGACCAATCTGCACCTGATCTTGTACTCGACTGAGCGCGGCCTTGGCCCCCTGCGTCCACCACTGACCGAAGTTGATTCCGCGAAGGGGGATCTCGTCGACAATGTGCGGCAGGGCTGCCGCCTGCACCGCGAGCGCGCGAGGAACCTGCGTACCCAACTCCAAGCCGATTGACGGCGGGTGCGAGACGGCCACTCCGGCGAGTGCCGCGCGCTCCGCAGCATCGATCTGCAGGAGTCCTTCGGTCGCCACTCTACGCGCATCGGCGTATGCCTCATCGATGATCTTCTCGATGCTCTTCAGTAGGGCGGTGTACCGTGCGCGAGTCGGGTTGTCGATGCCGAGCTTGGCAACGTCCTCCGCGATCTCGCGGTGGGCGTCGCGTAAGACGCGAAGGACGTCATTGGCGAGGGTCTCGCCAGCCCGGGCGCGCGCGATGATGGACCGGAGCTGCCACTCCGGGCCGAACATTTCGGTGGTGTCGTTCATCGACGCGGCTTCCGACTGCGGGGGGCGTGGCGCTTCGGCAGTTCGCGGGTGATACCATCGGATGTTGTATGGACCGCCGTTCGGGTGCGGCTCTGAATCCAACGAGCAAGCGCCTTCGTCGAGTAGAAAATTCTGCCGCCAAGTTTTGAGTACTCGGGGCCGGTACCCAGCGTTCGCATCTTGTCGAGAGTAGACGGCGCGAGCCGCACGGCGGCAGCCGCCTCCTTCACCGTCAGGAGGAGGTCTTCGTCGTCCACGGAAGGGACGGGGACTGGCAATGCTGTCATCGGGTACGCTCCAACTCACGAGTCAGGCGCGGCGCTAAGGCGCCGAGCGCGGTGACACCGTGCCCCAAGTAGCACGGTGTTGCTCGTGGTCGTCGGAAGGGGGCGCCATCGCGCAGCCCCAGTGCACCCGTGAGTGCGACCGCGAATTCAAGCCAAGAGTCCGACACCGCATCCTACAAAACGAAAGATCCGCCAGCAAGCGAGGGCTGACGGATCTGTTGTGTAGGGCTCTTGGGATATTCCTTCTTGGTTCGGGTCGCCGCGTCTTAGGGCGCAGAGGACTCTGACGGTGGCGCCGGAAGCCCGAGGCGCGCCCCCAACGTGCGGCTCGTCTTGTCGGCGAGCGCCCGCACCGATTGGTCGGCGAGGTGGGAGTAGCGCTGGGTTGATTTCGCGTCCCGATGGCCGAGCAGCTTCTGGGTGAAGTGCTGGGGCGCGCCATCGTTGGCGGTGAGCGTCGCGAAGTTGTGCCGGAGATCGTGAATACGCAGGTCCTTTAGGTCCGCCGCGTGGCGTACGGCGTCCCAGAGGCGATTCAGGCTCCTGATGGGGAAGACGCGCGGATCGCTCTTCCTACGCTTTTGCTGCCTAATGAGCTGCAGTGCATCGGCGCCCAATGCCCGGACAGAACGACCCGTTTTCGTGTCCGTGAGGACGGCAACACCGAGATCGAAGTTGAGGTCGTCCCATCCCAGCGTAAGTGCTTCAGAGAGGCGCCATCCGCTGAGCAGCAGAAAACGAAGCGCTGCCACGGCGATGGGCGAGGCCGGAATCGGCTTATCGGCCGACTTTGGCCGATGCTTGGCCGTCGTTTCTGACTTCGGCTTCTTCCGATAGCGAGGGGCAGGCGGGAGGCCGTGGAGCTCGGCCTCGGTCAGTGCTTCGCTCAGTCGATCGAACTCCTCGACGGTTAACACCCGTTCGCGCGGCGACTCCTTGAATTTGTCCACCAGCAGCGCGGGGTTCGCGCCTGCTGGGATCAGGTCACGCTTCGCCGCCCATGTGTAGAAGGCGCGAATGACGGCGAGCGCTCTGTTGCCGACGTACGCTTTCTTCTTGAAGCCCTCGTGCCATCGGACAACATCCGCGCGAGTAACTGCCTCGACGGTGCAATTGCCGAACGTGTCGGCAATCTCGCGGTCGAAGAGACGCTTGTATTCCGCCAGGACTCCCGGCTTCAGGATGCCCGCTCGGCTCTTCAGGTATTCAGCGAAGAGCATCCCAATCGTCTGTGGGGGCGCGGGTTCGGGGGCCGGTGCTGCCTTCTCGGGTCGCTCCGCCAGATAGACGAGGGCCTCACGACGGGCATCTCGCAGGCTGAGGAATTGGCGGCTGCGAGGATCCATCTCGCCGAGCTTCACGCGGCGCACGGTGCTCGCCTCCCGGCCACCGGGGGTCCGGTAGCTCACCGACCACGTCACCGAGCCATCCCGGTTCACGCGAGCCTTGAAGCCCTTTACAGACCCAAGGCCGAAATCGGGAATGTCACGGGGCCATGTGTGGGGCTCGGCGAGCACCGCGTCGATCTCTTCGGCAAAGGTCGCAGCTCGGGCTCTCGTGGGTGTCTGCTCAGTAACAGGCATTGTGGCGCCTTTGTTGGAGTCCACGGCTACACGCACGGCTACACACGAAGGGGGATTTCCGGAAATTTGCGGCAAGCATCGGAAAAGCCGTGCGGTGTTAGTGTCTATATTTGAATAATTTAGCGCATTTGTGGAAACATCGTCAGGTGGTATAGACTGGCGTGTGCCCTGACTCTGGATCAGAAGGTTCCTGGTTCGACCCCAGGAGGGGCAATCGCCGAAAGGCAATCAAAAGTGCCGTAACGACTTAGGTCGTTACGGCACTTTTTGTCTTGCGACCTCGGTGCATCACATTCCTAGTTCCTGCCGGCGGCTTTGGTCGAAGGCGCGCGGGATATCAAGGGGAACTCTGCTGGCGAACGTATCGAGCGGACAGCAAGATCCACGTCCAACTGTGGCCAATACAGGTGATCGGGGCTCGGCCACTCCACCTGCGTGAGTGCGTCAATCGTCGCGTGCCGGAACCACGGAAAGTCGTCGAAGCGCACCAGTAACTCCTCGTCGCCGAGCAGCAGCCAGAAACCGTGCCGCGAGACGTGTGTGACTTCAGGCGCCGAAGTGGCGAATCCAGGCATCGCGAATCTCCCCGGTGTGGCGTTCTACAATGTCCTGCGCCTCAGCGAGCTGACGAGCCGAGAGTCCGACCGAATCCGCCAACGCGGTCGCGGGCTCGAGCCAGAACTTGGCCTCGCCGTCCGGATGCGAGACGTGCACATGCATTCGCGGTTCCTCGCGTGAAAAGAAGAACAGGCGAAAGGGACCCTCGCGGAGCACGGTCGGCGACATAAATGGGAATATAACCGACCGTCTGCTCCGTTCGGCTTGTCCTACCGCGTCCAGAGCCCAACCACCGCGCAGTACCCGACTCCAGCATACTCCGGCGGCATCTCACTGCGCCGGTAGAACTCGAGCGCGACGATGCTCGCCGGATGGAGCTCGGTGAGCACGTCCTCTGCACGCAGTCCCTGAAGCGAGCGGGCATCGAAGCCGCTGCGCGCCGCCCATGTGCGATCGACGCCGTCCACGAAGACGCCGACGAGGCTGTCCTTCCCGGCGCACCGGGTGACTCTGACCTTTCGCACCGCGTAGCCCGCGCCCATCAGCGCGTTGATCCCGTTGAGGCGGTTGAGGGCGTCACCGAGCGAGATGCTCCGCGAGATCTCCTCGCCGACGAGAAACTGCCCGCGGCCTCGCTCCTGTCGAGCGAGAAAGTCCTCATAGCGCCGGGCCTGCAACTCCTTGGGCGCGCGGCTCGCCCTCGTGATGCGTGTTGCCAAGACCTGCGCACTGCGAAGCTGTGGGCTCCACTGTACAACACCCGTATCGGCGGCGGTCAGCACGCGATAGGCGGGCAGCACGCCAAGCCGGCGAACACCCACGATGTCTCCACCGCGTCGAACGGTCGTGAGGCGGTATCGACCGGTGGAATCGGTGCGCACCGGCGCGACGTGCCCGGTGGAGAAGACTTCCACGTCGGCGAGTGCTCGCCCTCGCTCGTCGCGAACCACACCGGTCACGCTCACCGTAAGGCGTGGGCCGCTTGCCGTCATGGCTGTTTCTGCGGGGTCGGCGTCGACCAATGACATCGAGCGAAGCGCCTGACCGTCGGTCGAAACGAGAGCTGAGAGGCGCCAGCGCAGGCTGTCGACCCGTGTCCAGAGCAGCACATCTTCCTGCTCGCGTTCACACGCCGCGTCGCAGCCCTGAACGGCCACCGCGAGGGTGATGGGCGCGTCGCTCAGGCGCGTGGGGCGATAGCGCAGGCGTAGTTCCGTAAAGCGTCCGGGTCGATCAGGGTCATCCAGATAGCTGCTGACCAGCAGATCGTCGCCGTTCGGGCTCACGCCTATCTGGGCCGAATCGAGCGCGCTCAGGCGCGGGCTGAGGCCGATCAGGCGATCCCGAAGTGCGGTGTCGCGTTCCGCGATCATCGTACGCGCCTCGGCCACCGCGTCGAGCAACTGCCGCTGCGCCCACTGCTTGCTCCATCCACCGGCTGTCCACGGGCGCTGGCGTGGAGCTTGACTACTCTCGATCACGCCGAGCCGTGAGCGCTCCGCCGTGACCACGGACTGGGCAAACGCCACGCGGGTGCTGACCATCCCGAGCAATGCGAGCCAAACGATCCGTTTGATCATGCTGATCTCCGTCGGTTCCAATCGCCGCGCCGGGTTGAACCAATGACCTCAGCATACCGGGATTTGGGCGCGCCGCAACCGCGAGTCGAGCGGGAGAGCAGTTCGGATCCGTCCGTGCAGCGTGCGGCATATCCGGGGCCTCGGCCGTCCCGGAAGGCCCTCACGGCGACCCCAGGAGGGGCAATTGCCGAGAGGCAATCGCATACGCCGCCGTCACTTACGAGTGATGGCGGCGTTTGCGTTTCTCCCGTGCGGGTATTCACGCGTCCGCGTTCGCGTCGGCCTCGCTGAAGTCCACCACCGGGCGGACCTCGACGCCTCCCGTGTGTGCGCCCGGGATGCGTGCCGCGATCTGGATGGCCTCGTTCCGGTCGCGCGCCTCGATCAGATAGAAGCCGCCCACCTGCTCGCCGGTCTCGACGCACGGGCCATCGGTCGTCGTGAGCTGGCCGTGGCGTATGCGCACGGTGGTGGCGGTATGCGTGGGCTGCAGCGCCTCGCCCGCGACGAGCTGCCCGCCATCGAGAACGGACTGCGTGAACGCCATGTACCGGCCCCGCAGGGCGTCGAACTCCTCCCTTGGCATCGCCGCCAGCGCGGTCTCCTCGTGATAGATGAGGCAGACGTATTTCATCGATGGGTTCCTCGAACGGGATGGAACGGCGTCCGGTCCGCCGAGTGCGGACGTTGGCCACCCTGTTGTCGCCGAACGGGGGCCAAATTCGACAGCCTCGCCGCGGGTCCTGATTTCCTCGATATTCCGGCGAAATACGGTCGCCTGTCGAAATCGCGCCGCCCCGCCCGACATAGTCACGGGTGAGGCATCGGGCCGCACCCGCCGACATTCTTGCCACGGGGTTTTCCTATGAAGTACATGATGCTCTTCGCCGAGCCCGAGCAGCACATTCAGCAGCGCCAGACCGCCGACGCCCCGGCGTACTGGGCGGCGTGGAGCGCCTTTGCGAAGGCGATCAACGAGAGCGGTCTGGTGGTTGAAGGCAACGCGCTCCAGGACAAAACGACGGCGACCACGGTCCGATTCACCAACGGCAAGCGGGTCGTGCAGGATGGGCCGTTCGCCGACGCCAAGGAGCAGCTCGCCGGCTACTTCATCCTCGAGGTGCCGAGCATCGATCCGGTGCTGGAGTGGGCCGCCAAGGTGCCGGGCGTCGAGACCGGTACGGTCGTCGAGATTCGCCCGATCCTGTCGGTGCGGTAAGTCGTCGGCGGAGCATCGTGCCGGAGCGGGTCACCCCATGACGGACGCCGTGCAGACCGTGGAGCAGGTCGCACGCAATTCGTACGGACGTCTGGTCGCGTATCTCGCGGCCCGCTCCCGCGATCTCGCCGCCGCCGAAGATGCCCTCGGCGATGCCTTTCTGGCCGCGCTCGATCAGTGGCCGCGCGATGGTGTGCCGCAGAAACCCGAAGCGTGGCTCCTCACGGCGGCGCGCCGTCGCATGATCGACGCGACGCGACGGAGCGCCACCGCCGACGCGGCGCTCCCGTCACTTGAATCGGCTGCGCTCGACGCTCAGCGCACGGCCGACACCGTCCGCGACTTTCCGGACGAGCGACTCGGGTTGCTGTTCTACTGCGCGCATCCCGCGATCGACGAGGCGGCCCGCACGCCCCTGATGTTGCAAACGGTGCTCGGGCTCGACGCGGCGCGCATCGCCGGGGCGTTCCTCGTCGCGCCAGCCGCGATGTCACAGCGTCTGGTACGCGCAAAGACGAAGATCCGGGTGGCCGGCGTCCCGTTCGAGATTCCGTCGGCCCGCGAACTGCCGGAACGGGTGGACGCGGTGATGGGCGCGATCTACGCGGCGTACGGAACGGCGTGGGATGACGCCTTCGGCACCGATGCGAAGCGGCGCGGCCTGGCCGACGAAGCGATTTGGCTGGCGCGCGTTCTCACCGACACCATGCCGGAGAACGCCGAGGCACATGGTCTGCTCGCCTTGATGCTCTTTTGCGAAGCGCGTCGTGCCGCGCGTCGTTCGCCCTCGGGGGCGTTCGTCCCGCTCGACCAGCAGGATGTCTCGCTGTGGTCCGCGCCGATGATCACCGAGGCCGAGCGCGCGCTGCGGACGGCGAGTGCGCTGGCGGCACCGGGACGTTTTCAGATCGAGGCGGCCATTCAGAGCGTGCATGCGCAGCGCCTGTTCGGTGCGCCCGTGCAATGGGATGCGGTCGCGATGTTTTACGGCTCGCTGGTCGCCATCGCGCCGACGATTGGCGCCTATGTGGGGATGGCCGCCGCGCTCGGCGAGGCGCGCGGGCCGGATGTTGGATTGACGGTACTCGACGGCCTGCACGAGACCGATATCGCAGACTACCAGCCGTACTGGGCCGTGCGCGGTCACCTGCTGGCCGGTGCCGGTCGGGGGGCTGAGGCGCGCGTCGCGTATACGCGTGCCATCGACCTCAGTGACGACGTCGCGGTGCGAGATTTTCTTCTGGCTCAGGCAGCGTCGGTGTTGTAGTCAGCACCGCGAGTCGCGTGTCGCGTTTCGGGATTGGTTCGCCATCGCGGCCAGTCGGCGCGTCGGCCTAACGCTCGACTAACGCCCCCCGCCGAGTTTGATGGCGCCTCCGTTGTTGGATGACCATCACCTCGAGCCGTCGGAACGCCATGCACTCGTCCCGCCAGCCGGCGTCGCGATACGCCGCCCTCCTGCTTTGGTTCCTCGTTGGGTGCGGGGGCGCCGTACAGGGCCCGCAGAGCCCTGGGACCGCGCCCGACGTCACCAGCGATCGTTGCGTCAAAAAAGAGCTGCGCGTGGGTGGCAGCGCATCCGGCAACACCGGCGGAACACTGTGCCAACTCGTGGGGGGCTCCGGGAACGTCTTTACGCTCACCGTCACGCAGTCCACGGCGATGATCCTCACGGTGAGTGGCAACAGCTTCCCGGCGTACTTCGGGATCTACACCGCCGAAGGCAAACCGCTCGACGCCAGGACCTCCAATGATTCGTCGCTCACGATGCCCGTCGTGTTGGGGCCGGGGGGGTACCTGCTGATGATCAGCAGCTTGACCCCGGCCGAGGGGCCGTACACCGTGTCGGCCCCGCCGCTCGACGCCGACCGCTGTTACGAACCCTACCGCATCACCATGACCAAGGGTGCGTCGTACACCAGCACGGTGGGGCTCTCGTCGTGCCGGACACCGAATGGCGGCCGCCGGTATCAACTGTTCACCTTCGCCACCGGCGACCCGACCACGTTCGCGGTGACCACGACCCTTGATAAGCCTGGACAGGCGGCGTGGCTCACCGAATCCAACGAGTTCGGTCCTGGCACGTGGACCGCACGTTTGCCGTCCGCTCCCGACGGGATGTTCCAGCGGAGCCGCGGGGCGCTCCTCACCAGCGCCAGTGCCTCCAGCACGTCGATTCCGCTGGCGTACACCATTCGCGTGGAGTAATCGCGCGCGCTCGACCTACGGTGAGGTGGCGGCTCCGGTCTCAGACGTGTCGGCGCTGCAACAGCGTCCGCCGGGGCCTGCCGCCTGCACCGGCGGGCACACGACGGTGCCGTAGGAGCAAAACACACAACAGTCGCCGGCCTTTGGGCGAAGCCGCGTCCCGCATCCGGCGCACTCGTGAAAAAAGACGCAGGCGTCGGTCGGCATCAGCAACGCCTCGTCATGCCCGCAGACGGGGCAGTGCAGGGTAGAGGCGAGGAGGACAGCGGTCATGCGGTCAATATAGGGAACGACCCGTCACCGCCGCTTCCGCCGCTCCGCCACGCGCCACCGTTTCACGTGGTCGATCAGCGCCTGGAGTGCTCGTGAGGCCTGTTTGCGTTGCGGATAGTAGAGCGCGTAGCCGGTGAACGGCTCGCAGAACTTGTCGAGCACCGTCACCAGCTCGCCCCGCGCCAGCTCGTCGCGGACGTGGCCGTCAATGGCCATCGTGACGCCCAACCCGGCCACCGCGAGGCGGCGATTGACGATCGATGACGTCGAGAGCACCCGCGCCGGCACCGCCACACTGAACTCTCGGCCGCCTTCGGTGAACTCCCACTTGTACGGCGCGGCGGTCGGTGAGGCGCGCCAGTTGAGACATGCATGTTTCAGCAGGTCGCGGGGATGCCGGGGCGTCCCGTGCTGCTCGAAATAGCGTGGCGCACCAATCACGACCATGCGCAGGTCGCCCGAGACCGGCACGGCGATCATGTCCTGCTCGATCACTTCCCCCAACTGAATGCCGGCGTCGAACCCTTCGGCGATGAGATCGACCGGCGACTCGCTCACGACGAGCTCGAGCCGCACGGCGGGGTGGTCGGCGAGGAACGCGGGCAGCAGGGCTTCGCTCATCATCATCACGGCGGGGCTCGCGGCGTGCAGGCGGAGCGTCCCCTGCGGTGTGTCGCCGAGCTCGCTCACCGCGGCCGCAGCCTCCCGCACCGCCGAGAGCGCCGAGCGGGCCGCCGCGTAGTAGCGGGCGCCTGCCTCGGTGAGCTGCACGCTGCGCGTGGAGCGCCGCACGAGGGGAGCACCCAGCCGCGCCTCGAGCCGCTGAATCGCCTGGCTCACCGCCGAGTGGCTGATGCCCAGCTGCTCGGCGGCGGCGCGAAAGCCGCGGGTCTCGGCGAGTGCGACAAACGTCGCCAAGCCGTCCAGTTCGTCGGTCATTGGTCACCTCAACTTACCGGTCCGGTGCGCGGCGGCAAGTAGCCCGCCGGGTGGCGGCGAGGTTGCTTCTCTCAACGACCCGCCCACGTACCCGGAGACACCCGCGATGCAGACACGATCCCTTGGCCACAGCGGCCTGCAGGTTTCCACCCTCGGCCTCGGCTGCATGGGGCTCAGCTTTGGTTTTGGTCCCCCGACTGATCACGCCGACGCGATCGCGCTGCTGCACGCCGCGGTGGAACAGGGTGTGACGTTCTTCGATACCGCGGAAGCCTATGGCCCGTTCGCCAATGAGTCGCTGCTCGGTGAGGCGCTGGCGCCGTATCGCGAGCAGGTCATCATCGCCACGAAGTTCGGCTTCGATATCGATCCGGTGACCGGCGAGAATCGCGGTGGTGTGAACAGCCGGCCCGCGCACATCCGGAGCTCACTCGAGGGCTCCCTGCGGCGCCTCGGTGTGGAGTGCATCGACCTCTACTACCAGCACCGCGTCGATCCGCAGGTGCCCATTGAAGAGGTGGCTGGCACGGTGCGGGATCTGATCGCCGAGGGCAAGGTGCGGTTCTTCGGCATGTCGGAGGCGGGGGCGTCCACGATTCGGCGTGCGCATGCGGTGCAGCCGGTGGCGGCGCTGCAAAGCGAGTACTCGCTGTGGTGGCGCGAGCCGGAGCAGAGTGTGTTTCCGGTGCTCGAGGAGCTGGGTATCGGCTTCGTCCCGTTCTCGCCGCTGGGGAAGGGGTTCCTGACGGGACAGATCGATCACACGACCGCGTTCGCGCCGGATGATTTCCGCAACCGGGTGCCGCGCTTCTCGGCTGACAATCGCGCGGCGAATCAGCGGGTGGTCGATCTCGTGCGCACGTTCGCGAGCGCCAAGGGGGTGACCCCGGCACAGATCGCGCTGGCGTGGGTGCTCGCGCAGCGGCCGTGGATTGTGCCGATTCCGGGCACCACCAAGCGGCATCGCCTCGAGGAGAACCTCGGTGCTGCACAGGTTGTGCTGAGCGCCGAGGAACTGCGGGCGATGGACGAGGCGACGCGCACGCTCGCGGTGTCGGGCGAGCGGTATCCGGAGGCGTTGCAGCGGCTGATCGACCGCTGATGGGGCTGGCGCGATGCGGGGGCGTGATCAGTATTGGGCGACGGCCCTCGCCGCCGCCGGTTCACGGCCCCTCCTCTCGCACCACGGCCATGTCTGCTCGCCTCCGCACGTCCCGCCTCGCGGCGCTGCTTGCCACGGTGTTCGTTCTGCCGCGCATCGCCATGTCCCAAGCCCCCTCCGCCGCCCAGTTCGCCAATCTCGCGCGCTATCAGGCCGAGAACGCGGCGCTGCCGGCACCGGTCGCCGGCGAGCCGCGCGTGGTGTTCTTTGGCAACTCGATCACCGAGGGTTGGGCCAAGTACTTCCCGGCGATGTTTCCCGGCAAGCCGTACATCGGGCGCGGCATCAGCGGGCAGACCACGGCGCAGATGCTGCTGCGCTTCCGGCAGGATGTGGTGGCGCTCAAGCCGGCGGCGGTGGTGATCCTGGCGGGGACGAATGACATCGCGGGGAACACCGGTCCGGCAACGCTCGAGGAGATCGAAAGCAATCTCGCGGCGATGACCGAGATCGCCCAGGCGAACAACATCCGCGTGCTGCTGTGCAGCGTGACGCCGGTGTTCGACTATCCGTGGAAGCGGGGGCTGGAGCCAGCGCCCAAGATCGTCGCGCTCAACGCCTGGATCGCGCAGTACGCCGCATCACGCGGCGCGCTGTACGTGGACTACCATACGCCGCTCAAGGATGAGCGGCTCGGCATGAAGGCTGAGTACGCCAGCGATGGCGTGCATCCCACCGAGGCGGGCTATCGTGTGATGGCGGGCGTGGTGGCGCCGCTCATCACCCGGGCATTGCGAGACGCCAAGCGATAGAATTCAGCGGCGCGAGTTGCTCGCGCTCCCGCCCATTCCTGCGCGCTCCCCACCGACCCGAGCTACCGCTTATGCGCCACTCTCCCCGCCTGCTGCTTGCCGCCGCTGTGCTGGTGACCTCCACCGCGTCGGCCGCGGTGCTCCACGATGCCTGGGAAGGCATGGTGATGGGCAAGGATGGATCGAAGATCCGCGGCGAGATCGAAATGGAAAAGGGCAAGGCGCCCAAGACCACCGTGGCCAGCGTGGACTACAAGAATGACGTGGCCGGCGCGGTGCGCCCGTGGCACGTGCACGTGGGCAGCTGCGCCAAGCCGGGCCCGGTGCTCGGCGATGCGAAGGCGTACACGCCCATCACGGTCGGCGCCAACGGTGCGGGGAAGGCCACGGCTACGCTCGCGATGGTCATGCCCGAAGACGGCAGCTACTACGTGAACATTCATGAGTCCGCCGCGAACATGAGCAAGATCGTCGCCTGTGGCGACCTGCTCATGCACGAATAGCCGCGGGCAGTACAGCTGCGGTTCGTGTAGTAGATTGCGGGACGTCACGCGACCGTCGCGTGTGCGTCCCGCCCCGCCTTTCCGGTGGAACTGTCATGGTTCGGATGCTGCTGCGGTTTGCGGCCCTGTGGCTCGTGCTCGTCCCTGCACGCGGGCGCGCGCAATCGCCAACGGTAGATTGGGCTGCGGTGGAGGCGGCCTTCGGCCGCCCGAGTGCCGCGCAGGATGGCGGCGTGCATCGCTGGAGCATGCCGCGATCAGACCTCACGGTCGTTGCGGATGGCGTGACGCTCCGCCCGGCGTTCGCGCTCGGGTCGTGGATGGCGATGCTGCCCGGCGCGAACGGTGTGCTGGCGATGGGCGATCTGGTGCTCCGCGACGACGAGCTCAATCCGGTGCTCTCGGCGCTGCAGGAGGGGGGCATCGAGCAGAGTGCGATTCACCATCACGTGATTCGTGAATCGCCGCGCATCCTGTACGTGCACATTCACGGGCACGGCGATCCGGTGGCGATCGCGAAGGCGGTACGCGCGGCGCTGACACACACCGGTACACCGGCCCCGCCCGCGACCGCCGCACCCGCCGCGCCGGTCGCTCTGGATACGGCCGCCATCACGAGTGCATTGGGTGCCCCCGGGAAGAGCAACGGCGGTGTCTGGCAGGTCTCGGTGCCGCGCATGGAAACGCTGCACGATGCGGACGTGGTGTTGCCGGCGTCCATGGGCGTGGCCACGGCGATCAACTTCCAGCCGACGGGCAACGGCCGGGCGGTGATAACCGGCGACTTCGTGATGATCGCGCCGGAGGTCAACGCCGTGATTCGCGCGCTGCGCACCGCCGGTATCGAGGTCACGAGCCTGCACAACCATCTCCTGATGGATGAGCCGCGCCTCTTCTTCCTGCACTTCTGGGGCAATGCCGACGCGGTCACGCTGGCCAAAGGGCTGCGCACCGCGCTGCAGGTTACGAACGTTCGAGGAGCTCGGTAAGTGCCGAAATCACACCGTCGGGCGCTCCTTGACTGATCAACAAAACTTGATATAATCATCCCATGTCCGCGACATCCATCGATCTCACGCACTCCGCCACGCTCTTTCATGCGCTCTCCGATGAGACGCGCCTGGCAGTGCTGGACATGCTGCGTGAGGGAGAACGCTGTGTGTGCGATCTGCAGGCCGATCTCGACACCGCGCAGTCACGGCTGTCCTTTCATCTCAAGGTGCTCCGCGAGGCTGGCCTCGTGAGCGACCGCAAGGAAGGGCGCTGGTCGTACTACCGCATCAATGCCGAGGCACTGGAGCAGGTCCATGATCTGGTGCGCGTGCTCGGCACGGATGCCACGGCCGGGAAGCGGCAGCTCAAGGTGTTCGGCCGCTGCTGCGGCTAGGCTCGTGACTTGTGGAGCGACGGCGCCTGCGGGCGCCACTTCGTTGGTTCAACGCATCAAGAAATCTTGCTGAACGGGAGCGATCATGTCGGCGAATCAGATCGATGTCACCACCCTGGTGCGCGAGAAGTACGGCGCCGCGGCACGACGGGTGCTGGAGGTTGCGGAACCGGCGGCCGGTAGCTGCTGCGGACCGGTGAACTCGTGCTGCGGCGGCGCGGCGTTCAATGGCAGCGTGGATCCGATCACCTCGAACCTCTACGTGAACGGCGAAACGGATGAACTGCCGAGTGCCGCCGTCCTCGCGTCACTCGGCTGCGGCAACCCGACGGCGCTGGCCGAACTGCGCGAAGGCGAGGTGGTGCTCGATCTGGGCTCCGGTGGTGGCATCGATGTGCTGCTGTCGGCGCGGCGGGTGGGGCCCACCGGCAAGGCGTATGGCCTCGACATGACCGACGACATGCTTGCGCTGGCCGCGCAGAACGCCGCCGAAGCCGGCGTCACGAACGTGGAGTTTCTGCGCGGTCGTATTGAGGAGATTCCGCTGCCCGCCAACTCGGTGGATGTGATCATCTCCAACTGCGTGATCAACCTGTCGGGCGACAAGCGCCGCGTGCTGGCCGAAGCCTTTCGCGTGCTCAAGCCCGGCGGACGGTTTGCAGTGAGTGATGTGGTGGTGCGCGGTGATGTTCCGGCCGCCGTACGCAAGTCGATGGAGCTGTGGGTCGGCTGCGTGGCTGGTGCGCTCGAAGAGCAGGAGTTCCGCACGCTGCTCACCGAGAATGGCTTCACCGGCGTGGACATCGAACCGACCCGCCTGTACCAGAGCGAGGATGCCCGCGTGTTCTTGCAGGAGAGTGGCATCGACGTGCACGCCAATCTCGACGAGATCGATGGCAAGTTCATGGCCGCCTTCGTGCGCGCCACCAAACCGGCCGACGCATGACGCCGACGTTTCGTGCTGCCACCGCCGCCGACGAGCCCGCGGTGACCCAGTTGCTGCGCAGTCAATCGCTCCCCACCGCCGGTGTCGCCGAGATGTTCGCGCAGGACGCGACCCAGTTCATCGTCGGCGAGGCGGACGGTGAACTCGTCGCGGTCGCGGGTGTCGAGGAATGCTGTGAGCACGCGCTGCTGCGCTCGGTCGCCGTGCGCGGCGATTGGCAGCGCCGCGGGTTGGGCAACACGCTCGTGGAACGCGCGGTGGCGCAGGCCGAAGCGCGTGGCATTCACGCCCTCTATCTGTTGACGCTCACGGCCGAAGACTACTTCCCGCGCTTCGGCTTTGAGCGGGTTGACCGGGCGAGTGTGCCACCTGCGGTGGCGAGTACGGTGGAGTTCACCAGCGCGTGCCCGGCCAGTGCCATCACGATGACCAAGTCGCTGGCGGGCGCCTCGTCGGCGGGCGCCTCGTGGGCGGGCGCCTCGTGAGCAATCCCGTTCGGGTGCTGGTGCTGTGCACCGGTAACTCCGCGCGCAGTCAGATTGCGGAAGCGCTGCTACAAACGCGCGGCGCGCAGCGCCCCGGCCGACGCGTCGAGGCGGCCAGTGCCGGCTCGCGGCCGGCGCCGCGGGTGAATCCGTTCGCCGTGGAAACGCTGGCGGCGCACGGGATCGCGTGGGAAGGGCGCGTGCCGCAGTCGATCGAGGCGCTGGGGAATGCCCCGTTTGATCTGGTGATCACCGTGTGCGACAACGCGCGCGATGCGTGCCCGTTCTACGCTGGTGGTACCGTGCAGGTGCACTGGGGGCTCCCCGATCCGGCCGATCACGAGGAGCCCGCGGCGGCGCGGGCCGCGTTCGCCGCGACGTACGCCGCTCTCGACGCCCGCGTGCAGGCGCTGCTGGCACTGCCGCTCGAACAGCTGGCGCCGGCTGCCCTCGCCGCGGCGGCAACGGCCATTCATGCCGCTGCCGAGGCCGACAGAAACGCTTATCTGAGGCGTTGTTCGGCGAACGCCGAGTCGGGGAGTGCGGCGGCGTCGAGTTCGAGCGCCGCGCGATAGAAGGCGTGCATCTGCGCCCGGTGCGCACCGGCGTCCACGAACAGCAGGGGATCGGCCTTGATTGCCGCCGGACGGATCTCCACCACGTCGTACGCCCCTCCCCAGACGGGGGTGAGGGCGGCGGCCGCACGGCTGAACGCACTGAGGTTGTTGCCACTCATCTGCAGCACCTCGGCGCCCCACGCGAACTGGAGACAGAGCACAACGCCCGCGAGGCGCTGCGCACTCCGCACGGAGCGGGCGCGGGCACTCCAGATGGCGATCGCGCCTCCGCGCTCCACGCGGAGGTCTTCGGAGTCGGCGCACTGCACCACCAGCTCGTTACTGGTGATCTGCACCGTGTCGCCATCGGCCGGCGTGCCCCACCAGCGCTCTACCAGCGCGGTGGCGGCCTGCCACTCGGCGTCGGTGAGGGCGCGGCTCAGGGTATAGACGACTTCGTGGCGCATGGGGGGCTCCGGGGCGGGCGGCGGAAAGGATGCCGTCCCTGCAACGTCATCGCCGCGCCCCAATTGGGCAAGCGCCCGTGCGTCCTTACCGGAGAATCGGGATGGTCAGGTGGCTCCCCTGCGCACCACCGAGCCACAGCGTATGCTGCGCCGCGACGAAGTCGGTGGCGTTCGCCGTAAAGATGTTCGGCACGAAGCGCTGGGGATTGCGGTCGAACCACGGAAACCAGCTCGATTGCACCTGGACCGCCAATCGGTGCCCGGCCCGGAGCGTGTGCAGTACATCCGGGAGCGAGAGGACGACCCGGGTGGCTTGCCCGGGCACAAAGGGCTCGGCGTGGGCACCGCCACGGCGGAAGCGCCCGCGAAGGATCTCGCCACGGACCAGCTGATACGCCCCGGCGGGATCGACGTCGATCACCTTCACGACCAGATCGGCGTCGGTCTCCGACGTCGCGAACCGCAGCGTCGCCGTGATCGGTCCCGCCATGGTGACGTCGCGGGTCAGGACCGGCGACGTAAAGGTTAGCACGTCTGCCCGGGTCAGCAGGCACCGTTGATCGTCGCTCATGACGAGATTGGGGGCGCCATCTTCGATTGTGGTGCCGGTGCAGCGTGCGGGAACCGGGTGGGCGGGATCGCTCGTCCAGCGGCGGCTCGCCGGTGTTGCGGGCATCGAGTCCACCGTGCCGTTGGCGGCGAGCGACCAGGTAACGGGGCGCGCACGCGGGACCGGCCAGCGGGGAACATCGCGCCAGCGGTTGGTGCCGGTATCGAACACGTGCGCCCCGACGGGCGGCGCGGTTCCCTCGCTCTTCAGGCGCGCCCGGAAGAACGCGGCTTCCACATCACGCTGCAGCTGCCACGCGAGGGAATCACCGAACATCCGCGTGCCGTGCACGGTGGGCCCCACGTTGCGTTCACTCCACTGCCGATGGCCAAATGGCCCCATGGCGAACGTGACCGCCGTGCCGGTCGCCGCCAGCGCCCGCTGCACCGCGAGCGTGCCATTGAGGTTTTCGGCATCGAACCATCCGCCGAGCAGCAGCACCGGGGGCAACCGCGTGCCGTGCGCGCGCAGCTGCGGCGGCAGTGCACGCGCTTGCCAGTAGCGGTCGCGCGTGGGGTGCGTGATGAGTGCGCGCCACCAGCTGTCGTTCTCGAGCCACTGCACGTTGGCGAGTGAGCCGAGGCGGAGCAGCCACGCATAATCGTTGGCCATCGCACTGTCGGGGATCGCCCCGAAAGCCTCCGCCCACCAGTGCGCCGCCGTGGGGGTCGGTCGCGGGGTCCCGAAGATCGGTACCGCCCACAGCGATGTCAGGACGAACGCGCCCTGGTGATGGAAATCCTCCATCCAGAAATCGGCCGTGGGTGCCTGCAGCGAGAGCGCCGCGATCGCCGGATGCTTCGACAGGGCGCCGATGGCCGCGTAGAAGCCGCCGTAGCTCACGCCGTGCAGTGCCACCCGGCCGTTGTGGCCCGCCACGTTGGCCAGCAGCCAGCGGATCGTGTCCTCGGCGTCACTGATCTCGTCGGTCTGCCCCGCCGCCCGCGCAGCGGGCGTGCGTGGCGGGCGCATATGCTCGAAGGTGCCTTCCGAGCGATAGCGGCCGCGCACTTCCTGCTGCACGAAGATGTAGCCATCGCGCAGCATCACCGGATCGGGGGCGATCGTCGGCGGAAAGACCGTGTCGGCCTCGGCGCCAGTGGAAAACGGGGTGCGGGTGAGCACCACCGGATAGCGGTGCGCGGGGCCAACGTCGCGTGGCGTGTAGATCTGCGTGAAGAGCGCTACACCATCGCGCATGGGAATGCGCGCCACCCGCTTCACATAGCGGTCGCGGGCGAAGGCGGCTTCGGCGAGTGCCGTACCGAACGACTGGGCCGTGGCCCGCACCCCGGTCAGGGCGCTCAGCAGCAGGGCGGCGCCGACGCGCGCCACACGAAACGAGCAGGGCATGCGCCAATGCTAGCCCGTTGCCGGGGCGGCCGACGCCGGTTCGCGCGCATTCTGACATATTTCTGTCATGACGACTCGTCCCACCGCGCTGATCACCGGCGCTTCACGCGGCATCGGGCGCGCGATTGCCCATCAGTTGGCTCCCACCCATCGCCTGGTACTGGTCGCACGCGATGCCTTGGCGCTCGACACGGTCGCCGCCGAGGTTCGCTCAGGCGGTGGTGACGCCGACGTGCTCGTGCTGGATGTGGCCGACGCCTCCGCAGTTGAGGCGGCACTCACCGATCGGGCGGTGGACGTGCTGGTGCACAACGCGGGCGTTGGTGTCATGAAGCCCATGCTCGAGCTCACGCCGGCGGAGTGGCACCGCATGATGGATGTGAACGTCAACGCCCTCTTTCATGTGTCGCGGGCGCTGCTGCCGGGGATGATCGCGCGCGGACGCGGCCATGTGGTGATCATCGGGTCGATCGCCGGTCGCAGCGCCTTCGTGGGTGGCGCCGGCTATGCCACCACCAAGCACGCCGTCATGGGCTTCGCCGAGAATCTGATGCTGGAAGTGCGCGACGCCGGCGTGAAGGTCAGCGTGGTGAGTCCCGGATCGGTGGAGACCGAGTTCGCCGGCCGCCGTGGTCCCAAGGGAAGTGCGCAGCTGCTCGCCCAGGATGTGGCCGCCGCCGTCCGCAGTGTGCTGGACACGCCGCCCGAGGTGCTGCTGCATCGCGTCGAGGTGCGTATTCTGTCACCCAAGCGGCCTCGCGGCGAGGAGACGGCATGACCACGCTCCCGCCGCTGGAGCATGTCGATGTGTTGATCGTGGGAGCCGGGCTTTCGGGCGTGAGCGCGGCGTGGCACCTCCAGCACGCGTGCCCGTGGCTGTCGTACACGATCGTGGAAGCGCGCACGGCAATGGGCGGGACCTGGGATCTGTTCCGGTACCCCGGCATTCGTTCGGATTCCGACATGTACACGCTCGGCTATCGCTTCCGGCCGTGGCGCGAAGCCAAGGCCATCGCCGACGGCCCCAGCATCAAACGCTATATCGAGGAGACGGCGCGCGATGCGGGCATTGACCGGCAGGTGCGCTTCCAGCACACGCTCGTCGCCGCCTCGTGGTCGTCGGAGACCGCGCGCTGGACGGTCACGCTCGCGGTGGGCGACGAGGCACGGCCGCAGCAGATGACGTGCGGGTTTCTGTTCAACTGCAGCGGCTACTACGACTACCGTGCCGGCTACACGCCGACGTGGGAGGGGATGGCGCGGTTCCGCGGGCGCATCGTGCATCCGCAGCAATGGCCGGCGGATCTCGACTATGCGGGCAAGCGCGTGCTGGTCATTGGGAGTGGCGCGACGGCGGTGACGCTGGTGCCGGCCATGACGAGCGGCGCCGGCGCAGCGGCGCATGTGACCATGCTGCAGCGCAGCCCCAGCTATGTGGCCACGCTCCCGACCGAGGACACCATCGCGGCGACACTGCGCCGGACGCTTCCGGCGGGCGCGGCGCACATGGCGATCCGCTGGAAGAACATCCTGCGCAGCATGTTCTACTTCTGGGTCGCGCGAAATCGCCCGGAGACGTTCAAGCAGGGGTTGCGCCAGGAAGCGGTGAAGCAGTTGGGCGCGTCGTATCCGGTGGATGTGCACTTTGCGCCACGCTACAACCCGTGGGATGAGCGCCTCTGCATCATCCCCGACGGCGACCTGTTTCATGCGCTGCGCAGTGGGCGCGCCGACATCGTGACCGACCAGATCACGCACTTCACCGAACGCGGCGTTGCGCTCGCGTCGGGCGCGGAGCTCGAGGCCGACGTGATCGTCACCGCGACCGGGCTCCGCATGTCGCTCATGACCGGCGTGGCGATCACGGTTGATGGCGCGCCATTCGATCTGCGCCAGCAGTTCGTGTACAAGGGGCTCATGCTGAGCAACCTGCCCAACTTCGCCATGACGGTCGGCTATACCAACGCCTCGTGGACGCTCAAGGGCGATCTCATTGCGCAGCACGTCTGTCGCCTGCTGCGTCATATGCGCCGGCATGGGTATCGGCAGGTCACGCCACGGTGCGATGCCAATATGCCCGGGCGCTCGGTGTTTGATTTCACCTCCGGCTATGTGCAGCGCGCCCAGTCGGTGCTGCCGCGGCAGGGCGATGCCCGCCCGTGGCGCCTGTATCAGAACTATCTCAAGGATCTCATGATGTTGCGACACGGCACGGTGGCGGATCGGGCCCTTGAGTTCCGGGCGGGAACCTTCGCGGCGCCGGCGCCGGGAGCGCGCGCATGAACTCGCTGCTGCTGAGTGTCTTTCTGGCCATCGCCGCGGTCTACGTCGGGCTCGTGTGGTTCGCGTGGACCACCAAGCGCAAGGTAGAGCGTTTGGTGCCGCCGCATGGCACGTTCGTGACGGTGCAGGGGGTTCCGGTGCACTACGTGTCGCGCGGCGACGGACCCATCACGGTGCTCTGCATTCATGGACTCGCCGGCAACGCGCGGCACTTCACCGCCCACGTGCTCGAGGCGTTGAGTCAGCAGTATCGCGTGATCGTGGTGGATCGCCCGGGCGCCGGATATTCCGGTGCCTTGTCGGTCACGCCCACGCCGCAGGCGCAGGCCGCGTTTCTCGCCGCCGTCATCGAGGCGCTTGGACTCGAGCGGCCCCTGGTCGTGGGGCATTCGCTGGGCGGCGCCGTGGCCCTCGCGCTGGCGACGGAGCACCCGGAACGCGTCGCTGCGCTCGCGCTGGTGGCACCACTCACGCAAGCGCCGTCGACTGTGCCGGCCGTGTTCGCGGGCCTCGTGCTCCCCAGCGCCCTGATGCGGCAGGTGGTGGGATGGACGCTGGCCATTCCGTTGTCGATTGCGCGCCGCGATCAGGTCCTCACCGCCGTGTTCAGCCCCGAGCGGGTGCCGGCCGACTTTCCGCTGCGCGGCGGCGGACTGCTCGGGATGCGCCCCTCGGCGTTTGCCTCATCGTCCACCGATCTCATGGCGGTGACGCCGCCGGAGGTCATGGCGGCGCTGACGTCGCGCTATGCCGGCATCACGGTCCCCGTGGGCGTGTTGTATGGCACGCACGACCGCATTCTCGAGCCTCGGCTGCAGGGCGAGCGCCTGATGCAGCAGATCCCGCACGCGACGCTTGAGTGGGTGGAGATGGGTGGGCACATGCTGCCGCTCACCGTGCCCGACCGTGTCGTGTCGTTCGTGCAGGAGGTGGCGGCCCGCGTGGCTCCCGCGGCGGCCACGGCCGGTTAGGTTGCCACGATGTCTCGAGCCTTTCTTCGCGATGATGCCGAGGGCGAAATGCCGCGGCGCCACTACGATCTGCCGCCGCGTGATGATCCGGGATACGATCGCGCGGCGGCGCGGGCGTTGCTCGAGGCTGCGCGCGTGAGCGAAACGCAACTCGCCGAGCGAGCCACCGGCTACTACTGGGGCGAGCCGGTGCTTCGGCCGCATGTCGAAGAGATTCGCGCGGCCGCCGAGCGCAGTGGTGACGACCGCCTGGAGCAGCTCGCGCGGCGCTTTCTGGCGTAGCGCCAGTCCCGGTCAGCGCGTCGGCCGTGGGGCAGCGCAGCGCGCGAACACCTCGTGCGCCGTGTCGGAGTCTCCGCCCGGTTCATGACTCACGAAGAGCGCCGTATTCACGCGCGCAAATGGCACGAACGTCGAGTCGGCCGGTCGGCGGTACTCCCCGCAGATAAGAATGGTGTCGGGGTGGAGCGAGAGCGTGACGCCGCGCACGGCGAGTGACGGTCCCGTCTGCAGCTTGAGGCGGAGGAGGTCCACGGTGCGCTGCTCTTCATAGCCGAGCGTTGGCGTGGGCGCGGGCGGCGGCGTGAGCGTCGGCGCGATGGAGGCCGCGGCGGTGACGCGCAACCGCTCGCGCGCTGGCGAGAGCAGATGCTGCTGGGCCACATCGTTGGCGCCCGCGATGTTCACGGCGACCACCGGTGTGGCCTGCGTGGCCATGTAGGCCGTCAGGCTGGCCATGGACAGCACCAGCAGAATGGCGCGCGCGTGCATTGGGGGAGGTGCTCCACATGGGTCAGTCGGCTGTCGTGCCCGGCATCGCGCACGATCAGCTTCCATATTCCAATCACCAGCACGCCTAATAGACGATCGGCGAGGCCTGGCGTTAACACACGGTTCGTCCCTGCCCGACCACTACTCAAATGGGCAGGAATGTTTCACTATCTGGAAGGTAGCACGCGGACCAGGCGGCGTCGAGCGCGGCAAGGCGCCCGGTCCCCACTCGTTACGGCCGTGTGACCCGGCGCTCGGCGGGGCGGACCAGGGTCCGGTACACGACGACGGACGCGGCGGCGCAGAGCGCCTGCAGCGTGGCGAGTGAATGCGCCGTGCGGCCATCAAAGAACGTCGAGACGAGCGCGCTGACGCTGGCGCCGGTCACCATCTGCCCGGCGCTCATGAGCGCGCTGGCGACGCCGGCGACTTCGGGGACGGGCTCGAGCGCTCCCTGCACGACATTGGGGCGCACCATGCCATGGCCGATGAAGCCCAGCACGGCCAGCGGCACGATCGACACGACGCGCGCCGCACCGGCGAAGGACAGGCCGAGCATGACCAGCGCGGTGCCCAGAATGGCGGCCATCCCCCAGCCGATGAGCACGTGATGTGGTACCCCGCGGCGACTCAGGCGCGCATTGGTCAGCGCGCCGACCATCAAGCCCAGCGAGGTGCAGGCGAACAGGGCACCGTAGGCACGCTTGGAGACGCCCAGCACGCCGATCAGCACCAGCGACGAGCCGGACACGTAGGCGAACAAGGCGCCGAAGTTGAGCGCGACCATGGCAATGAATCCCACGCTGACCGGCTGTCGCAGGACGCGTGCATACCCCGCCGTCACGCGTGCGAGGTGCTCCCGGGCGCGCGAATGATCCTGTCGCTCGGTCGCGAGCGATTCATCGAGCGCGAACCACGCGGCGATGGCCAGCGTGGTCGCGCCGGCGGCCAGCACCGCGTAGATCGCGCGCCAGCCGCCCATGGCGGCCACCACGACGCCCACGGTGGGCGCGATGACCGGTGCGACGCCGGCAGCCAGATTCACGTACGACTGGCGCACGCGCGCTTCCGCGCCGGTGAACAGATCGCGCACCATGGCGACCACGATCACAAAGCCGGTCCCCGCCCCGGCGCCCATCAGCAGGCGCCAGACGAGCAGGGCGCCGAGTGAGCCGGACCACGTCGCGAAGATGCCGGCCACCGCGTAAAGCGTGGTGCCGGCGAGCAGCACCGGGCGACGGCCCAGATGATCAGAGACGGGTCCGGAGACAAGCGGGGCCACCGCGAACCCGATCATGAACGTGCTGAGCGTCAGTGCCGCGCGCCCCACCGGGACGCCGAAGGTGGCGGCGGTGTCCCCCAGGACCGGCAAGCTCATGTCAGTGGCAAACGCGGAGAGCGTCGCCAGCCCGGCGAGGAGCAGCGTGAAGAGCGGGGACGTGGCCGCGAGGCGGCGGGGAGGATGCCGGGGCGCCGGCGCGGACGAGGGCATCGGCGGAACTTAGCCGCCGGTTCGGCGACCTGGATCACACTCGTCGTGTCACGCAGCGGGCACGCGTGCACCGGGTGTGATGCGCGCTACACGGAGCGTGTGCCCGTTTTGAACAAGATGCCGTCATGATGCCGTTCGTCCCATCTCTCTCGGAGACATCATGAAGCGTAGTGCTCTTGTTCTGATCGGTGGCAGCCTGACGCTGGCCGCGTGCCGCAGCGACCTGCCGACGGCCGTGGCGCCCGGACATCAGGCGCCGTCGTTCGCCGCCAATCCCTCCCCCTCGGGTCGCTACATCGTCGCATACCGCGATGAGGTGGAGGATGACGAGGACGAGGATGATCGCCAGGAGCAGGCGCTCGGCTTCAAGACCCGCCATCGGTACAACAGCGCACTGAAGGGCTTCGCTGCCGATCTCACGCCGAGCGCGGCCGACGCGCTGGCGCGCAATCCGCGCGTGAAGTACGTGGTGCCTGATCTGAAGGCCACGATCGCGGAGGCTGGCACGCGCACGTTGACCGGATCGCAATGGGGCTTGGATCGCCTCGATCAGCAGTCCACGGCGACGCGTGACAATCTCTACGGCTATCAGAACCAAGGCGATGGCGTGGAGGTCTATATCCTCGACACCGGGATTCGCTACACGCATCAGGAGTTCGGCGGCCGTGCGCTCAGTCTGTACGACTACGTCGACCTCGACGCCGATGCGCAGGAATGTCACGGGCACGGCACGCACGTCGCCGGCACGGTGGGTGGAGCGACGGTGGGTGTCGCCAACAAGGTGACGTTGTATGGCGTACGCGTCCTCGACTGCATGGGCAGCGGTTCGTTCTCCGGGATTATCGCGGCGATCGACAGCGTGACCAAGCGGAAGCAGGCACGCCCGAACATCCCGATGGTCGGCAACATGTCGCTGGGTGGCGCGGGGGTGTATCAGCCCGTGCTCGACGCCATTGCCCGCTCGACGGCAGCCGGTGTGGTGTGGGCGATCGCGGCCGGCAACAGCAATGTCGATGCGTGCACGACGTCGCCGGCGGCGGCGCCGAGTGCGCTCACGGTGGGCGCGGCGAATGGCGCGGACACGCGTTCGAGCTTCTCGAACTGGGGGAGCTGTGTGGATCTGTTCGCCCCGGGTGAGGGGATCTGGTCATCCACGAAGACGGCCGACAACAGCTACGAGAGCTGGGCGGGCACGTCGATGGCCACCCCGCATGTGGCTGGCGTGGCGGCACTGTACCTCGCGGCGAATCCGACCGCCTCGGCGGCCCAGGTGAATGCGGCGGTGATCGGCGGCGCGACGGCCAATGTGATCACGGATCCGATGGGGAGCCCGAACCGCCTGCTGTACAGTCTCATCTCAGGCGCTGCCGTGGCACCGCCGCCGCTGGCCTCCTTTACGCTCTCGGTGACGACCACGGGGACGGGCGCGGGCAGTGTGACCGGGGCGGGCATCGCGTGCGGGACGGCCGGTACCGATTGCAGCGAGACGATCACGCAGGGTGGCACCATCACGCTGACCGCGGCGCCGGCGGCCGGTAGTACGTTCGCGGGCTGGAGCGGCAGCTGCACGGGAACGAGCGCGACGTGCACGGTCTCGATGTCGGCGGCACAGTCGGTCACCGCCAACTTCGCCACCGTGGTGCCGACGCACGTCGGCGATCTGGAGGGCGCGGTGACCGGAACCTCAAAGAGCAGCTGGTCGGCCTCCTTCAGCGTGACCGTTCACTCGGAGGCGCACGCGGCCGTCTCGGGGGCCATCGTGAGTGTCAGCTTCAGCGGCTCGACGAGCGGCAATACGTCCTGTACGACGGGATCGACCGGCCGGTGCACGATCAACCGCAGCAACATCCGTGGCACGTCCGGCTCCGTCACGTTCCGCGTGACCGGCATCAGCAAGGCGGGCACGCAGTACGTGGCCAGCCAGAACCACGACGCCAACGGCAACAGCAACGGGACCCAGTTCACCGTGACCCGCTGAGCCATCCGGTCGGATGGCGGTTCGGACGCCCGCTGGCCAGGGATGGCTGCGGGCGTTCGTCCGTTCCCCCCCGCGGGCAGGCTGGGACGAGTTGCTTAATCGCGTCCGGGCGTTTGAATCAGGGATGCCTGTTTTTCCCACCCGGCGCGATGTCCTGCGCCAGCTCGCGGCCGCCTCGGCCACGAGCCTCTGCTGGCCCGCGATGGCGCGGGCCGACCGGCTGATCGCCGGCACCACCGACCTGTTCCGCGGCCGCCCGCGCCCCACCAAAGCCCAGCTCGCGTGGCAACGCGACGAGCTCGCGCTGTTCGTGCATTTCGGGGTCAACACCTTCTCCGATCGTGAGTGGGGCGACGGCAAGGAATCGCCGGCCAGCTTCAATCCCACCGCACTCGACGCGCGGCAGTGGGCGCGCGCGGCCAAGGCCGCGGGGGCCAAGGCGATGATCCTGACGGCCAAGCACCACGATGGCTTCTGCCTCTGGCCGACCAGGACCACCACGCATTCCGTCGCCTCGAGCCCGTTTCGCGGAGGCTCCGACGATGTGGTGCGCGAGTTCGTGGACGCCTGTCGCGCCGAAGCGCTGCGGCCTGGGCTCTACTGCTCCCCGTGGGATCGCAATCACCCGACATATGGGGATTCGCCCCGCTACAACGACGTCTACATCGCGCAGATCACCGAGCTGCTCACGCAGTACGGTCCGCTCGCCGAAGTCTGGTTCGACGGCGCAAACGGCGAAGGGCCGAACGGCAAGAAGCAGGTCTACGACTGGCCGCGGGTGTGGAGCACGGTGCGCAAGCTGCAGCCGAATGCGGTGATGTTCTCCGATGCGGGGCCTGACGTGCGCTGGATCGGCAATGAACGGGGCGTGGCGGGTGAGACGTGCTGGAGCACCATTCGCCCGGAGTCGGTGCCGTACATCGGCGCCGGCGGCGACGATGTCATCGACGCCTTGCAGCATGGGCATGCCGACGGGTCGGTGTGGCGGCCGGGCGAAACCGACGTGTCGATTCGTCCCGGCTGGTTCTATCATGCCGCCGAAGATGCCAAGGTCCGCTCGCCGGAGAATCTTGCCGACCTCTTCTTCACGAGCGTGGGGCGCAACAGCAAGCTGCTGCTCAACGTCCCGCCGACGCGTGAGGGGCTCTTTCACCGCGTGGATGTGGAGCGCCTGGCCGGCATGCGGGCCACGCTCGACGCCCGGTTCGCGAATGCGCTGACGCCGCGGCAGGAGCAGTGGCATCGCCGTGACAACATGTCGGCGACGCTGACGCAGCTGTTCGCCTCGCCGCAGCGGCTCCGCACCATCGACCTGCGCGAAAGCATTGAGGATGGGCAGCGGGTGTCGCGGTGGACGCTGCGCACACTTGGTGCGGCCTCGCGCGTGATCGCGCAGGGGAGCACGATCGGGTATCGCGCGCTCCGCCGCGTGGATGTCTCCGAGGTGAGCGGGATCGAGCTGGCAATCGAGACGGTGGAGCCGCCCAAGCGCGTGCAGATGATGACGTACGCGTAACGTGCGGCGCGCGAATGGCCGAGGTCGCTCGCATGCACGCTGAAACCGGCGTTATTCAGCGCCGTATCGATTCCACACGTCTCCTCGAGACGACTCTCCCAGACACCATCAGGATCGACGATTTATGAAGACACCACTCACCGCACTGAGCGTGGCGACGCTGACGCTCGCGACCGCGCTCACCGCGCAGGCACCGGCCAAGACGGCGCCGACCGGCGCCGCACCCAAGGCCATGGCGGCCTCGAATTTCGTGGCCATCCCCGGCGCGAATGTCGTGACCGTTGTGGCGAACGACTATTCGTTCGACATGCCGGCGAGCATTCCGGCCGGCCTCACCACGATGCGCTTCAGCAACAAGGGCAAGGAGTTCCATCATCTCTACCTCGTGAAGGTGGAGAAGGGGAAGAAGCCCGACGACGTGATGGCGTGGATGAAGGCTGGTGGTCCACCGCCGAAGTGGATGCGCCCCGTTGGCGGGCCGAATGCGCCGGCACCGGCGCCGGGCGCGGAGACCGACTTCACCAGCGTGCTGGCCCCCGGGGATTACATCGCCTTCTGCGTGATCCCGAGCCCGGGTGGTCCGCCGCACATCATGAAGGGCATGATCAAGCCGCTCACGGTCACGCCGTCGAACAACAAGGCGGCCGCGCCCACCGCGGATGTCACGCTCACGCTCTCCGACTACAAGTTCGAGTTCTCGAAGCCGCTCACGCCGGGCAAGCACATTCTGGCCGTGAAGAACACCGGCAAGCAGCCGCACGAGTTCTTCTTCGCCAAGCTGAACGCCGGCAAGACGCCGGAGATGATGGCCGCGTTCGCCGAGAATCCGAACGGGCCGCCGCCGGGGATGCCGATGGGCGGGATCACCGACATCGTGCCGGGTGATGTGGTCTACCTGCAGATCGACGTGCCGGCGGGCGACTACGCGTTCATCTGCTTCGATCCCGATCCGAGCGATGGCAAGCCGCACTTCATGCACGGCATGATTCAGAAGGTCGTGGTGAAGTAAGCGCGCCTCAGCGCTTCACGAACAGCCACACCGCTGACGCAAAGCCAATGACGGACACCGCAGCGCGTACCCAGCTTTGGGGTACGCGCTGCGCCGTATGGGACATCGCGAATCCACCCACGGTGGAGCCCAGCGTCATCACCGCCGCGATGGGCCAGTTGACGAGCCCCATCGTGGCGAACGTGATCGCCGCGACGCCATTGAAGCAGATGCCGTTGAAGTTCTTGAGGCCGTTCATCTGGTGGATGTTCGTGAGCCCCATGAGGCCGAACATGCCGAGCATGACGATGCCGGCGCCGGCGCCGAAGTAGCCGCCGTAGATCGCCACCAGAAACTGCACCGTGATCATCGCGGCGGTGGGGGAGATCGGCGTTTCGTGCGGCATGTCCATGCGCCGCCGCAGCCACTTCATGAATGGCCCCTGCACGGCGAACAGCACCGTGGCCCCGAACACCAGCCACGGCACGATGCTGCGAAAGCGTTCATCGCTCGTGCGCAGCAGCAGCGCGGCGCCGCTCATGCCGCCCAGAATGCTCGGAATGGCGAGCCCCAGCGCCCACTTCCGGATCCCCGGGAGTTCGCGCCGATACCCCATCATGCTCGCGAAGGAGCCGGGCCAGAGCGCCACGGTGCTGGTGGCATTCGCGGCCACAGGCGGCACCCCCAGCCCCAACAGGGCGGGGAACGTGAGCAGGGTGCCGCCCCCCGCAATCGAGTTCACGGCGCCGCCCACGGCGGACACCAGCGCGATCACACTGAGCTGACCAATGGAGGGATTGGCGAGGAGCATCTGTGAAAGGTCGCCCACTGCGGGCGAAATTTCACCCCTGAGGAAGCCGACTAGCTACGAGCGGCCAACCCCAGGCACACCCATCCGGCAATGAAGCACACGCCGCCGAGCGGCGTGATAGCGCCGAGGGCGCGCACGCCGGTGAACGCCATCGCGTAGAGCGAGCCCGAGAAGAGCACCGTGCCCGCCACAAAGAGCCAGCCGGCGGTGTTCGCCAGCGAGCCGGGAAAGCGGCTGATCACGTAGCTCACCGCCAGCAGCGCCAGCGCGTGGTACATCTGGTAGCGCGCCCCCGTCTCGAACACCTCGAGCAGACGCGGCTCGAGCTTCTCGCGCAAGGCGTGCGCACCGAACGCGCCGGCGGCCACCGAGATACCGGCCGACCAGGCGCCGATCGTGAGGAACAGACGATCCATGATTACGCGCGCGCGGCGAGCCGCTGCTCGAGAATGCCGCTCCAGATCGCGTCGAGGGCTTCGGCCTGCGCGCTGTTGTCGTGCGACGTGCCGAGGCGGTTGGCGAGGCGGCGACGGTTCCGCTGATAGCCCTGCTCGTAGCGCGTCCGTGCCTGCTCGGGGGGCAGGTTCTTGGCGTACCAGCCGGCGACGACGCCCAACGTGGGTTCGTTGAACTGGGCCAGCGGGAGCGACCCGTCCTCGTACTGCAGCACGAGCTCCCACTCGAACGAGCGATGTTCGGCGGTGAAGCTCTGCGGATTCTCTTCAGAAGACATGCGGAATTCCAGGGAAGGGGAGTGGTGGGACACTACGGCTGTAGCAGAAACTGCAACGGTTCACGCAGGCGCGCAGCCCACGAGCGTTCGGAATGCTCGGCGCCGGGATAGACCCGCGAGACAAACTGGCGGCCTTCCGCATAGCCGGCGGCCCGCAGGCGGGCATCCATACGCGATTGATACGGGGCGTAGAGCGAGTCGAGCGTTGCCGTGCCGTGATCAAACCAGAGACGGTGCGTGGCCCGGGGGGGCAGGTGATCACCCAGCCAATCCACCATCGCCCCACCGCCCGCGGGCCAATGCGTCGAGACGCACCCGGCGCCGCCGAACACCTGCGGATACCGGGCGATCGCGTACCCGGAGATCAGCCCGCCCATGCTCGAGCCCATGACGGTGGTCGCTGCGCGGGTGGGATTGGTACGGAACTGCCGGTCGATCATCGGCTTGAGCACCTCCACCAGGAAGCGCAGGTACGCATCGCTCTGCACATCGCGCCGGGCCAGCCGCATGCCGCCGACGCCGGTGTCGAAGCTGTCGGCCACGATCGCCGCCTGCGGCATGTACTCCATGAACCGCGCCGGCGTATTCCAGATCCCCACGACGATGGTCGGTCGCACGACTCGCCTGGCGAGGAGCCCGCCGAGCACTTCGTCCACTTGCCACTCGGCGCCACCGAAGGCGAGCGCCGGGTCGAAGAGGTTCTGGCCGTCGTGCATATAGAGCACGCCGTAGCGCGGGGCGCCGGGGGCGTCGTAGCCGGCGGGGAGCCAGACGTCCACGCGGCGGGGCGCCAGGTCCTTGGCGCCCACCATCCCCAGGGTGACGGCCCGTCCGGTCGAAACGACCGGTGGGGTGAGCGGTTGGCCGCGGGTGACGGTCGGCGATGCGACCGCGAGGAGCAGCAAACCGGCAAGGCGGAGGCTCAGGCGCATGTGTGAAACCTAACGGTCGGGTTGTGCGCAGGGATGGCGGGATATTGCGCCCCCCGCGGGGCAGCCATAGCCTGCTGAGGTTGTTTCCCTGCTTCCTCCCTCGGAGCCTGCATGACCCTTTTGCGATCCCGCCTGTTCGCGGCCGCGGCCCTGCTGGCCGCCGCCAGTCGCGCCGGCGCCCAGCCGGCGGCGCCCGGTGGGCCGAACGCCGGCCTCCCCCTCAAGACGGCGCGTACCCACACGTTCACCACGTCCAAGGGGACGTGGATGAGCCTCGACGTCTCGCCCGATGGGCAGACGCTGGTCTTTGATCTGCTCGGCGACCTCTACACCATGCCGATCGCCGGCGGCAAGGCGACGCGCATCACGAGTGGGATGGCCTACGACGCGATGCCGCGCTTCTCGCCCGACGGCAAGAAGATCGTCTTTGTGTCCGACCGCTCGGGCGGCGACAATCTCTGGACGCTGTCGCTCGACCTGAAGGACACCACGCAGATCACGCGTGGCAACAACAACCTGTACGTGTCGCCGGAGTACACGCCCGACGGCAAGTACATCGTGGCCTCGCGCTCCGGCGGGCTCGGCGGCGCGGCCAAGCTGTGGATGTACAACGTGGACGGCGGCAGCGGTCTCCCGCTCGCCATCACGCCCACTCCCGCGCCCACGCAGAAGCAGCTCGGCGCGGCCTTTGGCGCGAACCCGCGCTACATCTGGTACGCGACCCGCACCGGCGACTGGCAGTACAACGCCATCGGACCGCAGTACCAGCTGGCCGTGTGGGATCGCGAAACGGGGCGCGCCACGCAGATGAGCACGCGCTTCGGCTCGGGCGCCCGTCCCGCACTATCGCCCGACGGCAAGTGGCTCGTGTACGCCACGCGCTTCGAGACCAAGACGGGGCTCATGCTGCGCAATCTCGACACGCAGCAGGAAGAGTGGCTGGCGTATCCGGTGCAGCGCGACGACATGGAATCGCGCGCGCCGATGGATGCCTATCCGGGCTACTCGTTCACCCCCGACTCGAAGGCGGTGGTGGTGACCTACGGCGGCGAGATCTGGCGGGTGCCGGTCGATCGCTCGGCGCCCACGAAGATCCCGTTCGAAGCCGAAGTGAAGCTCGAGATGGGGCCGGAAGTGAAGTTCGCCTACAAGGTGGACACGTCGGCCACGTTCATCGCGCGGCAGATCCGTGATGGCCAGCCGAGCCCCGATGGCAAGCAGTTCGCGTTCGTGGCGCTCGATCGCATCTACGTGATGAGCTTTGCCGACCAGAAGCCGGTGCGCGTCACGACCGATGCGCGGGGCGAGTTCAACCCGGTGTGGTCGCCCGATGGCAAGTCGCTCGCGTTCGTCACGTGGGAAGACGCGAAGGGCGGGCAGATCATGCGCGCCGACTACGATGTGAAGACCAAGGCGTGGAAGACGCGCGCGCTCACCTCCGTCGCCGGGCTGTACACGGATCTGGCGTGGTCGCCGACGGGGGCGCGCATCGTCGCGAGCCGCGCGGCGGCGCGTGAGATGCAGGAGGCTGGTGCGGCATTCTTCGGTCCGGTGGCCAGTGATCTTGTGTGGCTCCCGGCCACGGGCGGTGCGGTCACGATGATCATGCCGTCGGGTGGGCTGGGCAATCCGCATTTCACGAAGGACACGGCGCGCATCTTTGCCTATTCGCCGAGCGCGGGGCTGCAGAGCTTCCGCTGGGATGGCACCGACATCAAGACGCACCTGCGCGTGTCGGGGCCGATGCCGCCGGGCGCTGGCAATCTGGATGCCGCGCTGGTCGAGAAGGAGTCGCAGATCAGCTTCGGTGGCCGCGCCGCGCGTCCGCTGTCGAATGCGATGCATCTCGACGAGCTCGAGAACAACCCGACGGCGCCGCCGGCTGGGCTGGTGCTGATGTCGCCGGTGGGTGATCAGGCGCTGGCGATGGTGGGGATGGACTTCTACACCATCACCGTGCCGCAGATCGGTGCCACGGCGCCCATGGTGAGCGTGGCCGACCCGCGCAGCGCGTCGGTGCCGGTCCGGAAGCTCAACACCATCGGGGGCGAGTTCGGGAGCTGGGCGGCCGATGGCAAGAAGGTGCACTGGTCGCTGGCCAATGCGCTCTTTACCTACGATCTCGATCGCGCCAAGGTGGTGGAGGACTCGCTCAAGGCCGACGACAAGCGCAAGGCGGCGTTGCGCGCGGATACCACGAAGGCGGTGAAGGACTCGATCGCCCGCGCGGATTCCCTTGCAAAGGCCGACACGACCAAGAAGGACCCGCCGGGCTACAAGCCGGCGGAGATCCGCGTGGCGGTGACCGGAAATCGCGACCTGCCGAAGGGCGTCGTGGTGCTCCGCGGCGGCAAGGCGATCACGATGAAGGGGAAGGAGATCATCGAGAACGCCGACATCGTGGTCACGAACCAGAAGATCACGGCGATCGGCGCGCGCGGCAGCGTGACGATCCCGGCGGGCGCCAAGATCATCGATGTGAGCGGCAAGGTGATCACGCCGGGGTGGGTGGATACGCACTATCACCCGCAGTGGCTGACGCCCAACGTGCACAACTCACAGACGTGGCAGTACCTCGCCACGCTGGCGTACGGCACGACCACCACGCGCGACCCGCAGACGAGCACGACGGACTTCCTGTCGTACAGCGATCGCGTGGAAAACGGCGAGATGGTCGGCCCGCGCATCTACACGACGGGCCCCGGCGTCTTCTCGGCGGAGCCGGTGCGTGACCTGGCGCACGCGAAGGAGATTCTGACGCGCTACGCCAAGTACTACGACACCAAGACGCTCAAGATGTACATGAGCGGCAATCGCCAGCAGCGGCAGTGGATCATCATGGCCGCCAAGGAGCTGGGGATCATGCCCACCACCGAAGGCGGGCTCGATCAGAAGCTCAACATCACGCACGGCCTCGATGGCTATCCCGGCATCGAGCACACGCTGCCGATCACGCCCAAGTACGACGACGTGTTCGAGTGGTACAAGGGCACGGGGGTGACCAACTCCCCCACGCTCATCGTGGAGTACGGCGGGCCGTTCGGTGAAGGCTGGTTCTACCAGAGCGAAGATCTCCTGAACGACGCCAAGCTGCGCCGCTTCACGCATCCGGTGGACTTCGACACCAAGGTGCGCCGCCGCGGCGCGGGCAACGCGCCTGGACCGGCCGGCTTTGCGGTGAAGGAGGAGTACGCGATGTGGCAGCACGCCGCGGACCTCAAGAACGCCGTGGAGAAGGGCGCTCGCATCGGCATCGGCAGCCACGGCCAGCTCCAGGGCCTCGGCATGCACTGGGAGATGTGGCTCGTGGGCTCGGGCGGCATGAGCAACCACGACGTCCTCCGCTCCGCCACGATCGTGGGCGCCGAAGCCATCGGCCTCGGCAGCGAAGTGGGCTCGCTCGAAGTGGGCAAGTTCGCCGACCTGCTCGTGCTCGAGAAGGACCCGCTCCAGAACATCCGCAACACGAACACGCTGAGCCTGGTCATGGTGAATGGGCGGTTGTTCGATGCGAATACACTGGATCAGGTATACCCATTGGCGAAGCCGCTCGCTCGGCAGCCGTGGGCGTATACGGTGCCGACGGCGGCGGCGGGAATCCGCCCGTAAGGAGAGCCGTTTACTGGCTTGGGTAAGCACTCTCCGGGTTGTGCTGGTCACTCCCTCCGTATTCTAGGAGCCAGGGGGGAGTGGTCAGGGGGAGGAAAAAGCGATGGGGCGGCGTGCCGATGGCACGCCGCCCCTCCGCGTTTCACCTCCCCCTAAGCCCTCCCGCCTGGCTCCTGAAATACGGTGGGAGTGAGCAGCTCGATCTGTCGAGTGATTACCGCCGCGAGTCGACCGCGCTCATCCTACCGCGCCCCGCCGATCACATACTCCTTCGGCGGCGTCGCCCCCATCAGGTTGGTCACGAAGTAATCCCAGCGCCGCCGCATCATGTAGTTGCCGGCCGCGCCGTAGCCGTGCGCGGCGTTCGGGATCATCAGCAGGTCAAAGTCCTTCCCCGCCTTGATCAGCGCGTCCACGACCAGCAGCGTGTTGTCGGGGGGCACGTTGTCGTCCATCGTGCCGTGCGCGAGGAGCAGCTTGCCCTTGAGGTTCTTCGCGTACGTCTGGTTCGCTTCGGCGGTGTAGTTGTCGGTCGCGCCGTTCTTCACGAGCAGGCCGTGGTAGCGCTCGCCCCAGTCGTCTTCGTAGTTGCGGTTGTCGTGATTGCCGCTCTCCGAAATGCCAACCTTGAAGAAATCCGGGTAGCGGAACATCGCGTCGGCGGTGGCAAAGCCGCCGCCGGAGTGGCCCCAGATGCCGACCTTGTCGAGGTCGATGAACTTGTACTTGGCCGCCAGCTCCTTCATGCCGGCGATCTGGTCGGGGAGCGTGTTGTCACCCATCCGGCCGTAGTACGCGTCGTGGAAGCTCTTCGAGCGGAGCGGGTTGCCGCTGCCGTCGATCATGACCACGATGAAGCCGAGTTCGGCGAGCGCCTGATGATCACCACGCGCCGGCGAGAACGCACGGCTCCCCACCGAGCCGCCCTGCGGGCCCGGATAGATGTAGTTGATGATCGGGTACTTCTTGGTCGAGTCGAGCGTGGTCGGCGTGAACAGCAGGCCGTAGAGGTCCCACTTGCCGTTCGCGCTCTTGACCATGATGCGCGTGGGCGGGCGCCAGCCGGTGGCGGTGAGCTTGGAGATGTCCGCGGTGGTCAGCGTCGCGATCAGCTTGCCGGTGTTGCCGTCGCGGAGGGCCGACGTGGGCGGCAGGTCGGGGCGCGACCAGGTGTCCACGAAGCGGGCGCCGTCCGGCGACCAGTTGATGCTGTGCGTGCCGTCATCGGGCGTGAGCAGCGTCTGCGTCTTGCCGTTGAAGGTGGCCCTGTACAGGTGCTGGAAGTACGGATCGCGGTTCGCTTCCTTGCCCGTGGCCGTGAACCAGATCGTGCGCGTCTTCGCGTCGATCCGTTCGATGCCGGTCACGGTGCCGACCCCGCTCGTGATCTGATTCTTGAGCTGGCCGGTCGTGAGGTCGTACAGATAGAGGTGCCCCCAGTCGCTCCGCTCGGAGAACCAGATCACCTCGTTGCTCGCTGGCAGGATGCGCCAGTTCTGGTCGCCATCGCCGCTTTCGAACTGCGTGGCGACTTCTTCCTTGAGTACGTCGCGCACCTCACCCGTCGTCGCATCCGCGACGCGCAGCGTGGCCACCTTGTGATCGCGCGAGTTGGACAGGAACGCCACCTTGCTGCCATCCGGATACCACTCGGCGTCGGCCAGCTTGCCCCCGCACGCGATGTGGTCGCACACCGAGCTGCGGTGCTGATCGGGGGCCATCTTGAAGCGCACGAGCTTGGGCGTCGGGCCGGACATATCGATCACGACGCGCTCGATCATCGTCACGATGCTGTCGCCCGGGAGCGGATACTTCCAGGCGGCGAGCTCCGGGTGACCGACCTTCGTGCGCACGAGGTACATGTCGCCGACCTTGCGCTGATCCTGCTGGAAGGTCGCGATCTTCTTGGAGTCGGGGCTCCAGAGCACGATGGGGCGGTCGCTGTGCGTCCAGCCGGCGTTGTCGGTGGCGTAGCCGTAGTCCTTCACGCCGTCCTGCGTGAGCGGCGATTCCTTGCCGCTCGCGACATCGCGCACCCAGAGGTTCCAGTTGCGGATGAATACCGCCTTGGTGCCGTCGGGCGAGAGCGACTCGGGCGTACCACCTCGACGGCCGCCGAACGCCGGCGGGGCGGCTGGTGCCGCGGGGCAGGCGGCCGGCGTCGGCGTACCCGCGCAGTTCGTCTTCACGCCCTTGGCGTCGACGACCCACAGCGGGTCCGAGCCGTTCGCTTCACGGGCGCGGTAGGTGAACCGGCCATCAGGGAGCCAGCTCCCCTGGGCCAGGGCGCCAGTCACGAGCGAGGCGGTGCCGGGGAGCAGCATCTTCTCGGCGCGGGCATAGTCTGCCGTCGTGAGGACGCGCGACTGAGCCGAGAGCGTGGAGGCGGCGAGCAGGGTCGCCGCGATGAGCAGAGCAGGACGACGCATCAGCGGTAGGGTGAGGAGGTGGACCGACCGCTGAAAACTGGGGGGCGGCAGGCGCCCTCAGCCAGTGCTGAGGACGAACTGATTCCCCTCGCTGTCCTTGAAAATGGCGGACGTCCCCCAGGATTCGGCCTTGGCGTCCTGGACCATCTCGACGCCGGCCGCCTTCAGGGCTGCGGCAGTCGCGAACACGTCGTCGCACTGGAACGAGATGTTCATGAACTGTCCGATCCACGCCTCCTGGCCGGGAGCGGTAAAGAGCACCACGCCGGTGTCGGCCCGTGGAATGCGCAGTTCGATCCAACGCATGCCGGGGCCGAACGGGGCATCAGTGGCGACCTTGAAGCCCAGCTTCTCGGTGTAGAAGGCGAGCGCCCGGTCCTGATCGTGGACGGGAATGCTGACGAACTTGACGCGCTTGATCATGGCGGTGGGGTGAAGGTGAGCGACGTGCCGCACCATCGCGCGCCGGCCAACTCGCGCGCAAGCCGCGCAGAGCTTACTATGGCAATGGTTGCCACCTGCCGGGAGCGCGCATGAGCGTGGAGCTGGACGCGTACATCATCGACACCCTGATGGCCGATCTGGTGGGGCATGACCGCCAGCCGTCGGCCTTTCTGGTGTATCTGCTGCTCTACCGCCGCACGACCGCCATGGGCAGATCCCAGCTGCGCGTGCCACTCGGCGAACTGGCCGAGTCCACCGGTCTGAGCAAACGCACCGTGCAGAACGCGCTCAGCTGGCTCCAGCGCCGCAAGCTCGTGACGGCGACGCGCGCCTCACCCACCGATGTGCCGGCGTATCGGGTGCATACGCCATGGAAGCGTGGTAGCGCCACTGCAGGTGTGAACCTGTGAGATCCAAGGGGAACTGATCACGCAGAGAAAAAGCGAAAAGGAGAAATGCCCGGCGCCATCGTCGCGCGCCGATGCATTTCTCCCTTTCCCCTTTTCTCTGCGTGATCAGTTCCCGCGCAACTCTCAGCCCCGAGCAATCGCTGCGGCCGTGCGCAACCCCACTGCCACGAACGTCAGTGTGCCATTGCAGCACGACGCGCTCGGCTGCGAAGGCGCCCCCGCCACCCACAGGTTCTCGTGGTCGTGCGCGCGTCCCTCGCCGTTCACCACACTGTGCATCGGGTCGGTGCCCATACGGCAGCCGCCGGCCGGGTGCTCCTGACCGAGGTCGTTGTTGCTGTTCTCCATGCGCAGGATCTCGCCGCCGCCGGCCTTGGCCATGCGACGGAAGAGATTGCGCAGCTCCTCCTCCTGCCACTCCTTGAGCGCGGCGCTTTCCGGCGCATCCTTGAAACTCACCTGCGGCATCGGATCGCCGAAACGGTTTTTGCGCGCATCGTTGAGCACCAGCTTGCTGTCGATGTCGGGGAGCACGTCGTAGTAGGCGCGCACGCGCGCCGTCGCGCCCTTGGCGCGCCCCTGCCAGTCCTTGAGCAGCGCGTCGCCAAAGAGCATCGCCCCATCATCGCCACGCAGACGCGGTTCGCGCCCCACGCTCGACTCCCAGATCCGGAGGTCGTGGCGCAGATAGCGGCTCTGCTTCCCCGGGCGCATGAACTGCTTGGAGACGAGCGAGTGCTGCACGTTCATGCCGGGGTAGAGCTCGAGCGGCAGGCGCAGGTACGCGTTGATGTTGCGATGCCCCGCGAGATACTTGCCCACCAGGCCACTGCGGTTCGCGAGACCGTTGGGGAACGCGTCACTGCGCGAGAGCAGCAGCAAGTGCGGGCTCCACACGAAGCCGGCGGCGAGCACGAACGTCTTGGCGCGCACCTCAAAGGCCGCACCGCTGGCATCGGTGCGATTGCCGGTCGCACGGGTGATGCGCCCGGTCTTGGGGTCGGCGTCGAGACGCCGTACTAGATGCTCGGTGAGCAGCGTAATGCGCTTGGCCGCTTCGAGCGCGTCCCACGTGAAGTCGGGGGAGTACTTGGCGCCGGTGGGGCACACCGGGTAGCAAGTATCGCACCGCTGGCACTGCGCGCGGCCGTCGCGAGCCACGCTCAGCTTGGCGCTGGGCGTGCTCCACGTGGCGATCTCCTGCTTGGTGGCCCACTGCTGCAACTGCGCGAGGTTGTAGTTGACGGGCAGAGCGGGCAGCGGATACGGTTTGCCCCGCGGGTCGAGCGCGACCGGCCCCTGTTCACCGGCCACGCCCATGCGCTCCTCGGCTTCCTGATAGAACGGATCGAGGTCGTCGTACGTGAAAGGCCAGTCGGTGCCCACGCCAAACATCGACTTCGTGCGGAAGTCTTCTGGTGAATAGCGCGGCGACACGCCGCCCCAATGCATCGCCAGCCCACCCACGTTCATGCTGGGGGAGAAGCCCCACGTGGTGCCGTAGGCGTTCTGATCGTCGAGGTGGTCCTGCTTCCACGGGCTCTCGCCGTACGCGAGGTAGCGCTCGCGCGCCTGCGTGCGCTGCGCGAACGGCGTGGTGGGCTTGCCGGCCTCCACGACCGTGATGCGCTGCTTGGTGTTCTCCGCCAGATGCGCCGCCATCAGGGCGGCGGTGATGCCACTGCCGACAATGCAGATATCCGTCTCGTGCACCGTGGGGGCGTCGCTCGACTGGATGATCATGCGGTGGCCCCCGCGATGGGGAGTGGCTTGCGCGGCGCCTCGTCCAGCTTGCGGCAGCTGTTGGGCGACACCTGCACGCCGAGCGCGCGGTTCCACGCATCCGGGCTCGCGGCCCAGTGCGCCAGCAGCGCGAGCACCACGTGGCGGGCGCCGAGCGGATTGGGGAGACGCTCGCCATTCGCGTCGCGCAGCGCCGCGGCAATCACCTCGCGCCGCGCCTCCACGGAGAGCTGCACGAAGCGCTGGTGATGCGTGCGCCGCGCGAGCACGTCGAGCCCGGTGAGCTGCGCGCGCCACGCCGGCGCCGGATCGGCGGGGAGGTAGCGGATGTCGCTGTAGCCGTAGCCGTGCATCTCCTCCGCGACGGGATCGTAGCCATCGACCCACGCCACGAAGCGATCCGTCGCCCCCGTGATGCCGGTGACGCCAAGGGACTCCGGCAGCACCGCCGTGGCGACGGCGTCGAGCAAGGCGCGATCGAAACCGAGGACACGGACGTTGGTGTCCTCGACCTCGGCCGTCTTCGGGTCTGCGACATGACACGCGGTCGCGCTGCCAACGGCCGCCGCCCCGACGGTGAGGACGCCGGCGGTCTTGAGGAACTCGCGACGCCCTTTCTGCGGCGCGCTCACGGCTTGCGCCCCGTGCGTGGCATCGCGACGCCATCGTTGCGATACACCGTGCCGCCCTTCATCACGAAGGACACGCGCAGGGTGGCCTCGATCTCCCGGCTCGGATCGCCGTCGGTGGCGATGAGGTCGGCCGCGTAGCCGGTCGCAATGCGACCGACGTCCTTGCCGAGGTTCATGGACTCAGCGGCGCGGCTCGTGGCGCTCACGATAGCGTCCATCGCATTCTGTCCACCCCGTCGCACGCGGCACACCAGCTCTTCGGCGTTGCGCCCGTGCGCGCCCGCCACGGCATCGGTCCCGAAAACCAGCTTGAGCCCCTTGGTCCGCGACGCCGCGCCAATGCCGGCTTCGGCGAGCGGGATGGCCTTCTCCATGGAGGCAAAACCCACCGCGTTATAGTTGCCGATGCCATCGAACCACGGCTTGTGATCGAGGTAGTTGTGGAACACCAAGCCGCATTGCGGATCAAACCAGGTGCCGTTCTTCACGAGCGCGGCGCGCGTGGCGTCATCGGCAAAGACACCATGTTCCACCTGCGTGCACCCCGCGTTCGCGGCGCGCTGCACCGCCTCGGCGGAGTGCGCGTGCACCACCGAGCGCAGCCCCAGCGCCTTCGCTTCGCCGCAGGCGGCGGTGAGCTGCTCGGGGGTCATAGTGGCCTCACCGCCGTCGCGGATGGACTTGGAGGCGAAGATCTTGATCACGTCGGCGCCGGCCTGCTTGAAGCGCCGCACCGCCGCGCGGAGGGAGTCGGGCGATCCGCCCTTGGTGCGTTCGTTGAGCGACCCCAGCGAGGTGAGCACGCGCGGGCCCGGCAGCACGCCGCGATTGATCGCATCGCGCAGCGGTGCGTTGTCGGCCTCGCCGATGCTCTGCACGGTCGTAAAGCCGGCGTGCAGGGTCGCCCACGCGTTGCCGGCATGCGCGAGCGCGCTCACACCGGGTGTGTCGCCATCGCCATCCTGGTGCAGGCGCTCCTGGGTGTTGAGGTACCAGCCGAGGTGCACGTGGGTGTCGATCATGCCGGGGAGCAGCGTGCGCGGCCCCACGTCGATCCCGCCCGCGGGGAGTGGGCCGGCGGACGGCTTGATGGCCTGGATGCGCCCGCCGGACACGACAATGTCGCGGTTGGTGAGGACCGCCCCGGTGCCGTCGAGAATGCGGGCCGCGCGGATGACGGTGGGGCGCGACGCCGGGGCGGGCGATTGCGCAGGCAGGGGGGCCGCCGGAAGGAGCGGCAGCAGGGCGAGAGCAGGGACGAGCAGGCGCATCGGCAGAGGGAAAGAGGACAGCGGGAAATGACCGGTCGCCGCGCCGGGGCGCAAGGCAAATCGGGCGTACCGCCGTCCCCATGGGACCGCCGGGGTGCTATCGTTCGGAGGGCCGGTCGGGTGACCGGCACGCCTCATCACTCTCCCTGGACTTCCCGCATGATCCGCAACGGTTCGGCCGTCTGGAACGGCACGATTCGCGAAGGCAACGGCACGCTCACGACGCCGAGCACGGTCCTCAACAACACCCCGTACTCGTTCAAGCTCCGCTTCGAGAACGAAGACGGCCTGGCGGGCACGAACCCCGAAGAGCTCATCGCCGCCGCGCACGCCGGCTGCTTCTCTATGGCGTTCTCGGGTCAGCTGACGAACAACAACTTCACGCCGACGTCGATCACCACGAACGCCGCGCTGACGATGGAAAAGACGGACGCCGGCTTCACGATCACGAAGATCCACCTCACGGTGAACGCCGTGGTGCCCGGGATCACGGAAGAGAAGTTCCAGGAGCTGGCCGGCAACGCGAAGGCGGGGTGCCCGGTGAGCCGCGTGCTCAACGCGGAGATCACGATGACGGCGACCCTCGGCGCGTAAACAGCGGGGCACGGCGGAAGCCTGTACATCGGAAGCCTGCACAACGGGAGCTGGACGACGAGAACCGCGGTTCCCGATGTCCAGCTCCCGTTGTGCAGGCTTCCGATGTATAGGCTTCCGCCGTTGAAGCTTCTGCCTTTATATTCACATGTACGTAAGTGTGAATCTCCACTCGGAGCCCGCATGGCCGCCAAGAAGATGAGTCCCGAGCTGTTGGAGCTGGTCGCCGACCGCTTCAAGGCGCTGGGTGATCGCGCCCGCCTCAGCCTCCTGCAGGAGCTCCGCAACGGCCCGCGCACGGTGAACGAACTCGTCGAAGCCACCCAGATGGGGCAGGCGAACGTCTCGCGCCACCTCGCCACGCTCTTTGCGAACGGGCTGGTGGCGCGGGAACGGGACGGCGTGTACGTGCGCTATGAGCTAGCTGACAAGGATGTGCTCAAGCTGTGTGAGCTGGTGTGCGGGCGGCTCGACTCCGAACTCAACGAGCGCAAGAAGATCGTAGCTGGTCGCTAGAGGCCAGCCACCATTCGCTCCAACGCCGCCATCGGCACCGCGCCCACCTGCCGCTGCACCTCGCGGCCCCCGTGCATGACGGTGAGGGTGGGAATGCTCCGAATGTCGAAGCGCATGGACACGTTCGGGTTGGCATCCGTGTCCACCTTCGCCACCAGAACCTGCCCGCGCTGGCGCCGGGCGAAGTCGGCAAAGACCGGCGCCATCATCTTGCAGGGACCGCACCAGTCGGCGTAGAAGTCGATCATCACCGGCACGGTGCTCTTGCCCACCACGGTATCGAAGTTCGCGTCGGTGAGCGTCACCGGCGCGTCGAGCACCAGCGGCGCCTTACAGGTGCCGCAGGTGGCGCCCGCGGCACCGGGGGCGGTGGCCTTGCTCAGGTCGACGCGATTGAGCTTCCCGCAGGCGGGGCAGGGAAGCACGGCGGACTTCGAAGCAGTGGTGGTCATGAACACACTCAGCGACTGGCGGAGGAGCCGACGCGGCAGCCGAACAGGCGCGCCGCGCCGAGGATCTTTTCGAGCGGACAGAAGTTCGTGAAGCTCGACTGCAGGAGATTGAGGCCCACGAACGCTGTGAAGTAATACCAAAGCGGCGAGACGAAGGTGCCGAGGAGCACCGAGAGCAGAATGAAGACGCCGGCAAAGCGGCGAATGATGCCGTCAGGACACATGGGAGGTCTCCGGAAGCGCAGTGGCCGGTGCGTTCTTGCGCAGCTCCCAGTAGAGCAGCGGCACCACCACCATCGTGAGGAGCGTCGCCACCACGGCGCCGCTCATGAGGGCCACCGCCAGGCCCTGGAAGATCGGGTCGAGCACCATCACCAACCCGCCCACCACCACGGCCGCCGCCGTGAGAGCGATGGGGCGGAAGCGCACCGCGCCGGCTTCCAGCACGGCGTCCACCAGCGAGCGCCCGCGCGCCTCCTCGAGCTGGATAAAGTCCACCAGCAGGATCGAGTTGCGCACGATGATGCCGGCCAGCGCGATCATGCCGATCATGCTCGTCGCCGTGAAGAAGGCGCCGCCGATGGCGTGGCCCGGCAGAATGCCGATGAGCGTGAGCGGAATGGGCGCCATGATCACCAGCGGAATCGTGAAGCTCTGGAACCACCCCACCACCAGCACGTAGATCAGCACCAGCACGATGGCGAAGGCGAGCCCGAGATCGCGGAACACCTCGATCGTGACCTGCCATTCGCCATCCCACTTGATAGCCGTTTCGCGCAGCGACGCGGGCTGCACCGCGTTGTAGATGCCCACCGAGGCGCCGTTCACCTGAATGGCCCCGATGCGGCGGTTCATGTCGAGAATGGCATACACCGGGCTTTCGATCTCCCGCGCCACGTCACCGGTCACGTAGATCGCCGGGCGCAAATCCTTGCGAATGCGGCTGCCATCGCGCACGCCATCGGTCACGGTCACGAAGCGGCCGAGTGGCTGCGGCCCCTGCATCGTGGCGATGGGGAGCGCGAGCAGCGCCTCCACACTCGAGCGCTGTTCGATGGGCAGCCGCGGCACGATCGCCACGCCTTCGAGCGCCGTCGGTGAACTCGCCAAGCCCGCCGGCGCGCCCGACAGCGCCAGGTACAGCGTCTGCGTGATCTGCTCGACGTTCGCGCCACTTTCGGCGGCGCGCACGCGGTCCACATGGAAGCTCCGCTTCTGCTGCGGCGCCTCGACGGTCCAGTCCACGTCCACCACGCCTGGCGTGCTTTCGAACACCTGCTTCACCGCCGCCGCGGCGGCGAGCCGCGCCGAGTCGTTCGCGGCGTACACCTCGGCCACGAGCGTGGAGAGCACCGGCGGCCCCGGTGGAATTTCGGCCACCTTGGCCGAGGCCTTGAAGAGGCGAGCGATGGAGTCCACGCCCGGTCGTACGGCCACGGCAATGGCGTGGCTCTGCCGGTCGCGCTCCCCCTTGGGCTTGAGGTTCACCTGCACATCGGCCACGTGCGCGCCGCTGCGCATGAAGTAGTGGCGCACGAGCCCGTTGAAGTTGAACGGGGCGGCAGTACCGGCATACACCTGCGTGCTCACGACCTCCGGCACCGTGCCGAGATACGCCGCGATCTCCTGCGCCGCGCGGTTCGACGTTTCGAGGGCCGTGCCTTCCGGGAAGTCGAGGACCACCTGGAACTCACTCTTGTTGTCGAACGGGAGCATCTTGACCTGCACTGCCTTGAAGCCGATCAGGCTCACGCTCCCCACCAGAAGCGCCACGACGACGCCGTAGAACGTGTACCGCGTGCCCTTCTGTTCGATGAGCGGGCGCATGAGGCGGTGATAGCGCGTGTCGAGCGGGCTTCCCTCCTCGGGCGGATGCTGAATGGAGCCGTGCGGTGCGCCGACATGCCCCTTGAGCAGGCGATAGGCCAGATATGGCGTTACGATGAACGCGACGGCGAGCGACGCCAGCATGGCGACCGACGCGCCCACCGGGATGGGTCGCATGTAGGGGCCCATGAGCCCACTCACAAACGCCATCGGCACGATGGCCGCGATCACGGTGAACGTGGCCAGAATGGTCGGGTTGCCCACTTCGTCCACGGCGTCGATCGCCGCGATCTCGGCCGGCCGGTTCCCCATGCTCAGGTGGCGGTAGATGTTCTCCACCACCACGATCGCATCGTCCACCAGAATGCCGATCGAGAAGATCAGCGCAAAGAGCGTGATGCGGTTGAGCGTGTAGCCGAGCGCGTAGTACACGAACAGCGTGAGCGCGAGCGTGACCGGCACGGCTACCAGCACCACGAGCGCTTCGCGCCACCCCAGGAAGATCCCGATGAGCACGGTGACGCTGATCGTGGCGATGAACAGGTGCAGGATGAGCTCCCGCGCCTTTTCGCCGGCCGTCTCGCCGTAGTCGCGTGTGACGTCGAGCTGCACGCTCGCTGGCAGCAGGGCGCCCTTGGCCTCGTTCACGCGCTCGAGCACGGCGTGGGTGACCACGGTGGCGTTGGCGCCCTTCCGCTTGGCGACCGCAATCGTGACCGCCTGTTCGGACGCGCCGGTGCCGGCGCGATGCGACACGTAGCTGGTCACATCGCCATACTCGTCGCGCACGTCGGCCACGCCGCGCAGATACACCGGCGAGCCGCGGCGTACGCCCACCACCACGCTGCCCACCTCGCGGGCGTTCGTGAGCGGTGCGCCCACGCCGATCTGCACGGTCTGGTTCTGCTGCGTGAGCTCACCGGCCAGCAGCCGTGCATTGGCCCCTTTGAGCGCCATCGCCACTTCACCGGGCGTGACGCCGCTCGCCGCGAGGCGCGCCGCATCGAGCGTGACGCGGATCTGCCGCGGTGAACCGCCGGTCACGAACGTCTCCGCCACCTCGGGCACCGTGCGGATCTCGTCCTCGAGATGCACGGCGAGCTGGCGGAGCATATTCGCGTCCGTGTCCTTGGCGTGGAGCGTGAGCGCCAGCACCGGCACGTCGTCGATCGAATGTGCCTTGACCACCGGGCCGATCACCCCGGCCGGCGCCTGGTCCATCGCGCCGGCGAGCTTGCTCTGCACGCGGGTGACGCTACGCTCCTGGTCCTCACCGACCTTGAAGCGCACCGTGACCATGGCGTAGCCGTCGCCGCTCATCGTGTACACGTGGTCCACGCCGGGCAGTTCGAGCATGCGCTGCTCTACCGGGCGCGCCAGCAGGTTCTCGGCTTCCGCCGGCGATGCGCCCGGCATGGCGACGATCACGTCGATCATCGGTACCGAGATCTGCGGCTCCTCTTCCCGCGGCGTCGCCATGATGCCGAGGAGACCCACGGCGAGCGACGCGACGGTGACGAGCGGCGTGAGCTTGGAGTTGAGGAAGGCGCGCGCCACGCGCCCGGAGATGCCCCAGGAGGGCTTGTGCTCGGACATGATCAGGCTCCGGGCTGCTTCGCGCTCGCCGGCACCACGATCACATCACCCGCCGCGAGGCCGCTGAGGACCTCGGCGTGCGTCGCCGTCGTCACGCCGATCCGCACCCAGCGGCGATCATCCGTGCCATTCTTGCGCACGATGACGCCCACGAGATCGCCGTCGCGCACGAGCGCGGTCGTCGGGACCATCAGCCCGGTCTTGCTGCCGAGCGGCAGGTGCACCACGGCGGCGCTGCCGGCGCGATAGCTGTGCTTGGGATTGGCGACGGTGGCGTTCACGGTGAACAGGTTCCCGGCGCCCGCCGGCACCACGCCTTCCACGGTGGCGGTGACCTCCGTGCCATCGATGGTTGCGCGGAGCTGGCGTCCGCGCGTGAGGCCCTTGGCCGCATCGGCGGGGGCGGAGACGCTCAGGCGCAGCGAGGCGTCGTCCTGGATCGTCACCAACGGGGCGCCGGGCGCCGCGAATGTCCCCGGATCGGCCAGGCGCATGGTCACCTGTCCTGCGAACGGGGCGCGCACCGTCGCATAGCTGCGCATGGCCTCGAATTCCGCCGCTCCCGCCTTGGCTGCGCGCACGCCCGCCTCGGCGCGCGCCAGACCGGTCTCGGCGGCGTCGAATTGGGCCTTGGTGGCGGCGCTGTCGGCGTAGAGTGCCCGGAAGCGCGATGCGTGGGTGGCGGCCTCCTTCTGCATCGCTTCGGCGTCGGCGATGGACGCCGCCACCTGATTGGCCTTGGCGGCGAGATCGCGGGCGTCGATCTCGACGAGCGTCTGACCGGCGCTCACCAGGTCACCTTCGTGCACGCGCACGGCGGTCACCGTGCCCATGAGTTTGGTGCTCACCGTGGCCTGCTGCATCGGCTCGGCGACACCGCTCGCATCGAAGGTGGCGGTGATGGTGGTGTCACGCAGGGTGAGCGGCGTGCCGGCGGTGACCACCGGCGCCACCGTGCGTGGCGCGTCTTTCGTGGCGCCGCAGGCGATGAGTGAACCGGTGGCGAGCGCGAGCACTGCCACACGAACCGGGGTCGAGGTAACACGAGGCATCGGCGTACGCATCAGCGGGCCACTCCACGGGAGTCGGAAGTCGAATCGAGCACCGCCAGCGCGCCGGGATCGGCGCCAAGGGCTCGGCGATGCATCACGAGGGCATCGATCAGGGCGTAGCGCGCCGCAGCGTGGGCGAGCGCGGCGCCGGTGGCCGCGGTTTCGGCGCCGAGTCGCTCGGCGATCGTGGCGAGGCCACCCTGATAGCGTTTGTCGACGAGTCGGAAGGCTTCGCGGCTCTGGGCTTCGTTGAGCGCGGCCAGATCGAGACGTTCGAGCGCGACGCGTACGGCGCGGGTGGCCGCATCGGCCTCGACGCGGGCATTGGTACGGGCGGCGTCGTCACCGGCCGCCGCGGCGCGCCGGCGGGCGCGGGTGCCCGCCAGGTCGGCCAGCTCGCTTGCGCCACCAAAGAGCGACCAGCTGCCCATCACGCCCACCGTCCAATTGGGCTTGCCCGCGTAGAGCGTGGTGGGGGAGTTGTAGTCGTAGCGCGCGAACCCGTTGAGCCGGGGGATGAGTGTACCGAGGGCGCGCTGTTCGTCGGCGCGGGCGGCGCGCAGGCCAAGGTGGGCCGCGTGCACGTCATCACGCGTGTCGAGCGCCGTGTTTACGTCGGCACCGGCCAGGCTGGTCGTGTCTACGGCCGCGAGGTGCCGCAGCGCGCTGTCGGCGGGGAGCGACGACGGCACCGCAAGTGCTTCGCCGGTGGTGCGACCGAGGAGCATGGCCAGCTGCTGGCCAGCGGTGGTGGCGTCGTTCCGCGCCTGCAGCAGCTCGGCGGTGACCTCGCCGGCGCGGACACTGGCCTGCAGGGCGTCGGCCTTCGTGACGAGGCCCTGTCGGACCATCGCCTCGACCTGCCGCACGCCGGCCTGTGCCGCCGTACGGGCCTCCTCGAGCATCGCGACCTTTTCGGCCGCGAGCACCGAGCCGAACCAGGCGCGCGCCACACTGGCGCGGGTGGCCACCGCGGTCCAGTCGGTCATGGCGGCGCTGGCATCGGCGGCGGTGCGGGCCGCCTTCCAGCCGGCGATCGCGTCACCGTTGAAGACCGGGACCTCGAGGACAACGCTCCCCACGACATTGTTGACTGGCGAGGGATCGTTGAGGCGAGCCGGGTCGAATGCCGCTGGGGACACGGCCCGCTGCCGGAGCGTGGTCCCAAAGGCGCCGATGGGGTCCGTGGTCCGCACCAACCCGCCTTCCACACGCGCCGCCGGCAGCATCCCGCGGAGGGGCTGGGCGGCTCGGGCCCGATCAGCGTCCGTGCCGGCGCGCGCCTGCCGATTGGCAAACGCCTTCGCGTCGGCCTCCCGGAGGGCATCGGCCAGCCGCATGGGCTGCCCCGCCGCCGGCGCGGCGACGATCAGCACCAGCGCCAGGCTTACTGGGAGAGTCTTAATAGTGATCATATCCTGATATTACGATACACGTATAAACAAAAGCAAGCACGGTCTTGCCATCGGCGACGCCCTCCCCGCTTCCCCGTGGCCCCCGACGAGTTTTTCAGCGATCTCGCCCGAGGCAGGATTCAGCCGGCGCCCAGCAAAGCTCGTCGGGGTTACGGGGGTACTGGGCGATCCGCGCGGGCTGGGAGGTCGGGTGTCACCCGAGCGTCGCAGCGAACAGATTGAGGGGTCTCGTTCAGGAGCTCCTCATGCGCCTTTGCACCCTCGCCGCCGTCTGCCTGTTCGCCCTGCCAGCCATCGCCCAGGCGCAGGACCACAGCCAGCACATGCCCGGCATGCAGCACCCCGCGCCGGCGGCCGCTCTGCCCACGCAGGGCGGGCAGGCGGCCTTCGCTGCCATTCAGGAGATCGCGCGGCTCCTTGAGGCCGACCCCAGCACCGACTGGTCCAAAGTGAACCTCGAGAAGCTCCGGCTCCACCTCGTCGACATGGATCTCGTGACCCTGCAGAGTAAGGTCACCAGCGCCGACGTCGCCGACGGTGCCACGTTCACCGTGCGCGGAACCCCTGCGGTCGCGGCGGCCATCAAGCGCATGACCGCCGCCCACCTCCAGATGGTGGAGATGGAAGGCGGTCCCAAGGTCACCCGCACCGAGCTCCCCGATGGCGTGAAGCTGATGGTTACGGCGCGCACGCCTGGCGATGCCGCGGCCGCCGCGAAGATTCGGGGGCTCGGGTTCATCGGGCTCATGGTCAGCGGCGACCATCACCAGATGCATCACCTCATGATGGCTCGCGGCGACGCGATGATGTCTCACGGGCGCTGAGCGCCACCTTCTCACCCCTCCTCGCCTCACCCATGCGTCAGTCTTCGCGCGCCCTCCTCGCGCTCAGCGTGTTTGCGTCAGCCGCCGGCGCGCAGCGCCCCGCGGACTCGGTGCTTGTCCGGTCGCTCACCTTCCGCGCCATCGGCCCCGCCACGATGAGTGGCCGCATTGCTGACGTCTCCATCGTCGAGAATCCGGCCCCCCTGCGGGGCGGGCGCCTCGGCACCACGATGTACGTCGCCGTCGCGACGGGCGGCATCTGGAAGACCACCAACGGCGGCATCACGTTCGCGCCGGTCAGTGACTCGATCGGTGTGGGGTCCATCGGCGCTGTGGCCGCGGCGCCGAGTGACGGCAACGTCGTGTGGGTCGGCTCGGGCGAGGCGAACAACATGCGCTCGAGCTCCTGGGGTATTGGCGTCTTCAAGAGCACCGACGGCGGCAAGACGTGGTCCAAGCCGATGCTCCCCAAGACCCAGCACATCGGGCGCATTGCGATCGATCCGCGCGATCCGAACGTGGTGTACGTCGCCGCCATGGGCCCGCTCTGGGCTGCCGGCGGCGAGCGCGGTCTCTTCAAGACCACCGATGGCGGCACGACGTGGACGAACACCAAGAGCATCTCGGCGCAGACGGGATTCACCGAGGTCGTGATCGATCCGTCGAACCCCGATGTGCTCTATGCCGCCAGCCTGCAGCGTGAGCGCCGCGCGTATGGTTTCCTCCCCGGCGGCACCGAAAGCGCGATCTGGAAGACGACCGATGGCGCGAAGACGTGGACTAAGCTCACGAGCGGCCTGCCCACTGGTGAACTGGGGCGTATTGGCCTGTCGGTCTGTCGTTCGCGCCCCAGCACGCTCTACGCCAGCGTGCACGCCAAGGCGGCGGGCAACGGCTTCTATCGCAGCGACGATGCCGGCAGCACGTGGCGCAAGGTGGACGCCAGCAACGGCACCGCGTGGTACTACAGCCAGGTGCGCTGCGACCCCACCGACGCCGAGCATGCGTATCGCCTGAATGCCACCAGCCAGGAGAGCTACGACGGAGGCAAGACGTGGCGGGCGTTCGGCGTGAACGGCAATGTGCATGGTGATGCGCACGCGCTCTGGATCAATCCGGACGACCGCGACCACATCGTGCTCGGCAACGACGGCGGCCTCGATATCTCCTACGATCGTGGGCAGACGTGGTACAACGTCGAGAACATCGTGGGCGCGCAGTTCTACGCTATCTCGGTGGACGATCAGTTTCCGTTCTACCACGTGTACGGTGGCCTGCAGGACAACCAGACGTGGGGCGGACCGAACCGCACGCGCACGCCATTCGGCCCAAGCAACGCCGACTGGTATCGCATGGCGGGCGGCGACGGCTTCTACAACGTGACCGACCGGTTCGATCCCAAGATTGTGTACGCCGAGTCTCAGAATGGCGGCATCGTGCGCTACGACACGCGCACGGGGCAAACGAAGGGGATCAAGCCGTTCGCGAACGCGGGTGAGAAGCACCGCTACAACTGGAGCGCGCCCATCGTGCCGAGCCGCCATGCGGCGGGTACCGTGTATTTCGCAGCCAACCATTTGTTCAAGAGCACCGCATACGGCGACGGCTGGAAGACGATCAGTCCGGATCTGACGCGCGACATCGACCGCGACAAGCTGCCGCTGCGCGGGAGTGTGCCGCCCAAGGATGCACTCGGCCGGCACGAGGGCACGGCGGCGTTCTCGAACATCAGCACGGTGAGTGAATCGCCGCGGCGCGCCGGGCTGCTGGCTGTGGGCACGGATGACGGCGTGATCGCCGTGACGCGCAACGACGGCGGCGCCTGGAGCCGCGTGACGGCGTTCCCGGGGGTGCCCGATACGACGTACGTGAGCAGTGTGCAGCTGTCCCGGCACGCCGAGGGCACGGTATATGCGACCTTTGACGGGCATCGCAGCAACGACTTCACGCCCTACGTCTACATGAGCACCGATTTCGGGAAGACGTGGACGAGCATCACCGGGAATCTGCCGGCGGGTGCGGCAGTGCAGGTCATTCGCGAGCATCATCGCGAGCCCAACCTGCTGTTCGTGGGCACCGAGTTCGGCGCGTACTTCACCATCGACGGCGGGATCACGTGGACGAAGCTCAACGCCGGCATGCCCACCGTGCCGGTGTGGGATCTGCAGATTCAGGAGCGCTGGAACGATCTGGTGCTCGGGACGCACGGGCGCGGCATCTACATTCTGGATGACCTGTCGCCGCTGGAACATCTTGCGGCCGCCAAGCGCGAGAGCGGCGCCTATCTCTTCCCCGTGCGCAACGAGATCGCGCTCACGCTCAACACCAGCCGCAACAGCGGCATGGGCTCCACCGGTTGGACGGGGCAGAACCCGGAACATGGCGTGCGCTTCGCGTACCTCATGCCGGATACCGCCGGCGTGAGCAAGGCGAAGCTTGAGGTCGTCGACGGGTCCGGGCGCGTGGTGCGTGAGCTGCCGGTGCCGAAGCGCACGGGGCTCTTCCGCCCCGTGTGGGACATGCGCGTGGGCGCACCGCTCACCGCGCCCATCGACACCACGCCCGCGGGGCGCGGCGGTGGCGCCGGCGGATTCGGTGGTGGATTCGGCGGCGGCTTTGGTCGCGGCCCGGCGACGTACACCGCGGTGCCGGGCGACTACTCGGTTCGTCTCACGGTGACGATGGCCAAGGGCGAATCGGTGGTGCGCACCCAGCGCTTTACCCTGCTGCGCGACCCCGAACAGCCGATGAGCGTCGCGCAGCTCAAGGCACTCGACGACTTCCGCCTCGACGTGGTCCGTTTCCAGCGGAGCGTCACGGATGCCCAGGCGCAGGCCGATACGGTGATCAAGCGCTACGCGGCCGCCAAGAAGGCGCTCGACAGCGCCGGCACCAAGGCCACGCCGGTGCTCAAGGATTCGGTCGTCGCCCTGGAGAAGGCGCTCGGCGCGTTCGTGCGTGAGGTGGGCGCGTCGCCGGCCTCACGTACCACGTTGGGCGCCGCCGCCCGCGCACCGGTCGACGAGGATGATGATCGTGGCGCGAGCGGGGCGCCGGATATGTCGTTCTCGAGTCGCGCGGGGTCGTTGAACAGCGCGGTGAACGCGAACTTCCCGGTCAGTGCGGCGCAGAGGCAGCTGCTTGCTGACCTGAAGAAGGAGCTTGCCGGGCAGATGACGAAGCTGTCGGCTATTCGCTCTGCCGATCTGCCGCGGCTTCTGGCTGCGTTGGCTTCGGCAGGTATTGTGGTGGCGGACGTGAAGTAGGAACTGCTCGCACAGAGAGCACAGAGCCACAGAGGACACTGGGGCGCGCTTCGAGAATGCCGGAGCGCGCCTCAGTGCCCTCTGTGGCTCTGTGTACTCTGTGCGTTCAGTTCAGCTCACAACTCGTCATCGACGTGGCCGACGCTGTGTCGCCGCCTTCTCCACCAAGCGTCGCAGCTCCTTGATCGGCTCCGGATTGTCGTCGACCTGCAGCCGCAGCACGACATCGTTGTGGAGCCACACGCCTGCGTCTTTCTTGACGATGAGCATCGCCGCGCTCTGCATGCCGCGCTTGTCGCCGCCGGCGAGCTGGCCGGCCTCAAGGGCTGCGAGTAGGCGGAAGGAGAGATGGCCTTCGGTCGCTTCGAACGCCTTCACCATGGCGTTCACCACGTCCGGGCCGGCCAGGATGTTGCCCTGGGCGGTGCAGAACTTCCCTTGCTTGTCGCCCGCCCACTCGGTGGCCTTGGGGCCGGTGTAGGCCGCGACATTTCCCTGGGCGTCGATCACGGCGAACTGGCGCCCTTCCTTGGTCCAATCGGTGGGACGCGGGTCGGGGTCATCGGTCCAGATCTTCTTGACGATGTCCTTGGGCTTCATGCCGCCACGGAGCAGGGCGATGGCCTGCGGGCCGTAGCTCACGTCCACGATGGCCTGTGTCGCCGCGGCGCCCACCCCCGCCTCGGCCCACAGCACGCCATTGCCGACCGAGAAGACGCGGCTCTGCACGGCCCCGCCGACTTCGCCGGTGGCCGGGTCGTAGCCCAGAATGGAAAACGTCGCCACCGGCGGCCACGGCGCGGCCGGCATGGTGGAAAACGTTTGCGGGGCGGACTGAGCCGCGGCAACCGCCGGCGCGAGGGCCAGCGCGAGGGAGAGGAGTCGGAGGCGCATGTGCGAGAATATGCGCGGCGGCGGGGAGATCTGTGCGGGGGGCGAGTCTGTTGTGACTGATCTGCGGAGGGGCGGAGGATCGGGGCAACAGAGCACAGCGTGAAGATTTCCGTTGCTCCGCCCCTCCGCAGATCAGGTACAGCGTCCTCAGCCGCAGCAGCGACCGAGGAGGAAAGCGCACCTTACCACGCGATTAACGCCGAGCGGAGTGCCCCGGGAGCGCGTACACTCTGGCAGTACCCCTCTCCCCGGAGCCGAGATGTCTCAGACCCGACGCTGGTTGCTGGCCAGCGCCCTCGCTGTGGTGCCGGTCGTACTGCCGGCGCAGCAGCAGGCGAACGACCCCGAGTACACCGCCAAGATCAAGGAATATCTGCAGGATGCCCGAATCAGCACCGAGCTGGTCGATCACCTGCCCGCGTCGAGCACCGTCCCCACGCCGCTCAAGTTTCACGGGCGCATTGTGGGGACGCCCGGTGAGCTGACGTACGCGAAGGACATTCACCGCTATCTCGAGGCGATCGCCAAGGCATCGCCGCGCGCCAAGTACTGGACGATCGGCAAGACCGAGGAAGGGCGCGACATGGTCGTGCTCGCGATCGCTGACGAAAAGACCATCGCCGATCTCGAGAAGTATCGCGGGGAGCTCTCCGAGCTGACCGATCCACGCAAGACCACCGAACAGCGCGCGCAGCAGCTCATCAAGACCACCAAGCCCATCTACTGGCTCACCAGCGGCATTCACTCGCCGGAGACCGGCGGGCCGGAAATGCTGCAGGAGCTGGCGTACCGCCTCGTGGTCGAAGAGACGCCGTTCATCCAGAACATCCGCAACAACATCATCACCTTCATCACGCCCGTCATCGAAGTGGACGGTCGTGAGAAGCAGGTGGATACGTACTACTACAACAAGAAGCTTCCGGCCGGCGCCACGCGCCTGCCGCTGATGTACTGGGGCAAGTACGTCGCGCACGACAACAACCGCGACGGCATGGGGCAGTTCCTGTCGCTCACCAAGAACGTCAACGACTTCTACCTCCAGTGGAAGCCGCAGGTCATGCACGATCTGCACGAAGCGCAGACGTATCTCTACAGCTCCACCGGCACCGGCCCGTACAACGACGCCATCGATCCCATCACGGTGACCGAGTGGTGGACCATGGCGCAGGAAGATGTGCGCGAGATGGCCAAGCGTGGCGTCCCCGGCGTGTGGACGTATGGCTTCTACGATGGGTGGACGCCCAACTACATGTTCTTCGTGGCGCACACCAAGAACGCCATCGGGCGCTTCTACGAAGTGCAGAGCTACGGCCCCGATAACTACGAAGTGCGGCCGCCGGCCACGACGACCAGCAAGGAGTGGTTCCGGCCCAATCCGCCGCTGGCGAGCATTAAGTGGGGCCCCCGCAACAACACGAACATCCAGGAATCGGCCGTTCTCATTTCCCTCAAGCACTTCGCCGATCAGAAGGCAACGTACCTCGAGAACTACTGGTTCAAGAACAAGCGCGCGATGGAGAAGGGGCGCTCCGGCGCCGGCCCATACGCGTGGGTCATTCCGGCGGGGCAGAAGCGCAAGGCCGATGCAGCGGACGCCGTGAACGAACTGCGCAAGCAGGGGCTCGAGCTGCATGTCGCGACCGCCGGCGGTACGTTCGGCGGCGTCACGGTGAAGGCCGGCGATTGGATCGTGCGCGGCGATCAGCCGTTCCGCACGCTCGCCGATATGTACTTCAGCATCCAGAACTACTCGCCGGCCAATCCGCAGCCGTACGACGATACGGGCTGGACCTTCCAGTTCATGCGCAACGTGGCGGTTCTCCCGGTGAGCGACAAGGCGGTACTCAACATCGCCATGAATCCGGTGACGGCGAAGGTGAAGGCGGCGGGCGGCGTCGAGGGCACGGGGAATGTGCTCCTCATTCCGCACACGACCGACAATAACCTGATGAAGTTCCGCACGACGTTCGCCACGACCAAGATGTTTGCGGCCGAGGCGGAGTTCGAAGCGGGTGGCAAGAAGTTCGGCGCGGGTACGTTTATCATCCCCGCCGGCGATCGTGCCAAGATCGCCGCGTCGCTCACCGACCTTGGCCTCTCGGCGACCGCGGTGGCCACCGCGCCGGCGGTGAAGCAGCACGAGCTCGACCTGCCGCGCATTGGGTACGCGCACGCCTGGCAGCGCACGCAGGATGAAGGGTGGGTGCGCGCCGCGCTCGATGTGTACGGCGTGCCGTACAGCTACTTCGGCGACACCGAACTCCGGAAGGGGAATCTGCGCGCCAAGTACGACGTCATCATCTATCCGTCGGTCGGCGGCAGCGCGCAGTCGCACATCGCCGGCATTCTCAAGAACGGTGACGCCCCGCTCCCGTACAAGCAGAGCGCGCTGACGCCCAACCTCGGTGCGCCCGATAGCACTGCCGATATTCGCGGCGGGCTGGGCATGGATGGACTCACGGAGCTGTACAAGTTCGTGCAGGCCGGTGGCACGCTCATCGTGGAAGGGAGCACGTCCACGATCTTCCCGGCGTACAACCTCACGAACGGCGTCACGGTGGAGAACCCGACGCAACTCTTCGCACGCGGCACGATTCTGCGCGGCGTGGTCACCGACGCCAAGAGCCCGCTGGCGTACGGCTTCGACAAGCAGCTCCCGGTCTACTTCAATCAGAACCCGGTGCTGAACGTGGCGGGCGCGCAGAGCGTCTTTGCTGGCGGCGGTCAGGGTGGTGGGGCGGCGCTCGCGCAGAACACGACGCCGAATGCGCAGCCGCTGCGGCTGTCGACGTGGAACTTCAATAACCCCGATTCAACGGGATCCGCGCCCGCGGCGGCCCCCGCGGGCGGCCCGGGCGGTGGCCCAGGAGGTGCGGGCGGCCCGGCAGAGGGCCCAGGAGGGGCGGGCGGAGCAACGCCCCCAGCCAGCGCAGGTGAAAGAAGCTCGTGCGCCGCCGCGGGATCGCGGTCCAGCACAAAGCAATCAATGTGCGCGATGACGCTCTTGACAGAGCGGTCCAGATCAAGCTCGGAAAATACGCGAT